>DASZXM010000603.1:0-23365 GCA_035546415.1 Pseudonocardiaceae bacterium | reverse complement strand
GGCCGGACCTCGTGGGCGCGCCTGGTCCTGGGCACGATCGGCATCGGCATGGCGGCCGCCGTGCTGTTGATCGCCGCGTCGATCAACCACATCCTGGCGAACGAGTCCGCCCGCAACTCGGCCACGGTGGCCGACGACCAGCCGGTGGCCGGCGTCGCTCCGCTGTACTACGTCAACAGCGGGACGCAGTTCCGGGACACCCGGATCGACGGCATCTACGTCCAGGCGACCGGGAAGAACTCCCCGGTGCCACCCGGGCTGTCCCGCGTGCCGGGGCCGGACGAGGTCGTGCTGTCGCCCGCGTTGCAGCGACTGCTGGCCTCGCCGGACGGCGCGCTGCTGCGCCCGCGGTTCCCGCAGCGGGTGATCGGCCTGATCGGGCAGGCCGGCCTGGCCGGGCCGCAGGATCTCATCTACTACGCCGGCATCCCGGCCGGTGAGCTGACCGCGGACATGACGATG
Organism: Pseudonocardiaceae bacterium; assembly: GCA_035546415.1. Taxonomy (GTDB): domain Bacteria; phylum Actinomycetota; class Actinomycetes; order Mycobacteriales; family Pseudonocardiaceae; genus DATEPR01. The sequence goes on along the minus strand of DASZXM010000603.1, from coordinate 22,903 downwards.
AACCCGGTGTACTCGTTCGGCGAGCCACCGGACTCGACGCCGGTCGACCCCGCCATCGAGGCGCTGCTGGCCACCGGTGTGGTGGCGCTGCTGATTCCGATCCTGATCATGGTCTCGGTGAGCAGCCGGATCGCCGGCGCGGCACGGGACCGGCGGCTGGCCGCGCTGCGGCTGGTGGGTGCGGGCACACGGCAGGTCCGGCGGATCGCGGCGGCCGAGGCGCTGGTGCCGGCCGCTGCCGGGCTCGTCCTCGGCGGCCTGCTGTTCCTGGTGTTCCGGCAGATCATGCCGCACGTGGAACTGTTCGGCGAGAGCGTGTTCGCCAGTGACGTCGTGCCGCCGCTGCCGCTCGTCGTGCTCACCGTCGTGCTCGTGCCCGTGCTCGCGGTCGGGACCTCGCTGTTCGCCTTGCGCCGCACCGTGATCGAACCGCTGGGTGTGGTCCGGGACGGGCGGCCGGTGCGCCGCAGGCTGTGGTGGCGGGTCGTCCTGGTGGCCCTCGGTGTCGGGCTGCTCCTGCTGGCGCAGCGGATGCCGACGGACCGCACGCTCTGGGTCGGCACCGTGGTCGCCGGTGCCGCGGCGCTGCTGGTCGGTGTCCCCGTCCTGCTGCCGTATCTGTTGGAGCGCGGTGTTTCCCGGTTGCGCGGCGGGGCCGTGTCCTGGCAGTTGGCGATGCGCAGGCTGCAACTGGACAGCGGCACGCCGGCGAGGGTGGTCGGTGGCGTGGCGGTCGTGCTGGCCGGCGCGATCGCGCTGGCCACCGTTCTCGCGGCGACGTCGCAGCGGGTGGCGTTGCCGGACGAGCCGGACGTGACGCCGGGTGCGTACTACGTCGTCGCCGACGCGGCGATCGGCCCGCGGGTGGCCGACGCGGTGCGCGGGACCGGTCTGGTGCACGGGTACTACCCGATCACCCAACTCGAGGTCACGACCGGCGCCGGCAACGCGCAGGACGGCACCGACCTGAACTCGATCATGATCGCGTCGTGCGGCGCGATCACGCAGTTCCTGCCCGGGCTGGTCTGCCACGACGGCGACGTGTTCAGCGAGTCCGGCGGGTATTCGCAGCTGCCGCCGGGGACCCGGCTGACGGTGGTGCGGCCGTCCGACACGAACGCCGCGTCGGACACCTACGGCTCGTGGACCGTGCCCGCACACGTCCGCCCGCTGCCCTCGGCGGGGCGGGGCATCGGACCGGGTGGCGCGCTGGTGGTGACGCCGGGCGCGATCGCCGGTGTGCGGATTCCCGCGGCGGACGAGACGTTCACGCTGGTGCACCTGGACCCGAACCGGCCCGACGACGTGGAGCGGATGCGTAACGCGCTCGCGGCGTATCCGCTGCGCACGCAGCTGAACCCGGTCGACCCGGCGGCGGAGCTGAACACCGACCAGAAGACGCTGGTCACCGTGCGCAACGGCCTGCTGATCGGGTCGCTGTTCACGCTGGGGCTGGCCGGGATCAGCCTGTTGGTGCTGGCGTTGGAGCAGGTGCGGGAGCGGCGCAGGCCGCTGGCCATGCTGGCCGCGTCCGGCGTGCCCAGGGCGGTGCTGTCCCGTTCACTGCTGTGGCAGATCGCGGTGCCGGTCGCCATCGGCGTCGTGGCCGCTGTGGTGACCGGGATCGGGTTGGCGCTGCTCGTGCTGCGGGTCACCAGTACGTCGGTCGTCCTGGACTGGGCGGACGTCGGGATCTTCAGCGGGGCGGCCGTGGTGCTGGTGCTGCTGGTGACGGCGGCGACGCTGCCGGCGCTGCGCAGCGCGATGCGGCTGTCGTCGCTGCGCACCGAATGATCCCCGGCACGGAATGACAGGCTGGTGGGCCGCGGTTCCGGCCCACCGCGTCACAACGGCCAGCGGTGCCGGCCGTCGGGCTGGTCCAGCCACAGCTCCTGGCCGTCCGGACCGACGCTGACGCCGAACCGGTCCCGTGCCGGCTGCCCGAGTTCCTGCCACTCCGCGAACGCTGCTTCCACGACGTCCCACAGGTTCCGCGGGCCGCCCTGCCACACCCGGTAGCGGCCGCGGCGGCCGACGTGCCGCACCCACGAGCCGTCGGTATCGGTCAGCCACAGCGTGCCGTCCGGGTCCGTGCTCGCGGTGGCCTCGGGCAGCAGCAGGCCGGCGTAGAACTCGAACCGGCTGCGGTGGCTGACCAACACGTCGCCGCTCAGCTCGGTGGAGCGTTCCACGCCGGACCGTTCGTCGGCGGGCCGGCTCATCCGGGCCGTGCGGTGGGCGCGCAGTGGCATGAACCGGCCGTCCTCGGCGAGCACGCGACCGATGCCGTGACCGTCCTCCCCGACGGTGATCCGCACCAGGCCGGCGCCCAGCGGGCGGTGCAGCGTGGTCACGATCAGGCCGCCGGGCACGGTCTGCGCCAGCCACGCAGGGGGGATGTGGGCGACGGCGCACGTCGCGAGCACCCGGTCGTAGGGCGCACCGGCCGGGTGCCCGTCGGCGCCGTCGCCCGCGACGCACGCCGGCCGGTAGCCGCAGTCGGCGAGGCGGGTGCGGGCGGCGGCGACGAGTTCGGCGTCGATGTCGACGGTGGTGACGTTCGCGGCGCGGAGCCGGTGGCACAGCAGGGCGGCGTTGTATCCGGTGCCGGTGCCGATCTCCAACACCCGGTGGCCGTCGGCGACGTCCAGGATCGCCAGCATCACGGCCATGATCGCCGGCTGGCTGGACGAGCTGGTCGGCACGCCGAACACCGGCCCGGTCTCGCGGGCCACCGTCCAGCGCGTCGGGTCGCCGTCCAATTGGGTGACCAGGACGTGGTCGGCGTAGACCTGGTCCAGCCAGTCCGGGTCCGACCAGTCGACGGCGGTCCACGTGCCGTCGCCGCAGGCCCGGAAGAACCGGTTGAGGAAAACGTGCCGGGGCACCTCGGCGAACGCCGACCGCCACGCCGGGTCGGCCAGCACGCCCGCGGATTCCAGTGCGCGTACCAGCCTGGCCCGGCGCCGGGCGGCCCGGGAGACGCGGCGCGTGTGGTGTGCCATGGCCCGTCAACCGTAGAACGGGGGTGGGCCACGGCACACCTGCTAGCAGTGCGCTTGCAACTGCTAGCACTTCGCCGTATCGTCGACGGCGTACGGAGGAGGTGACCGGGATGGCCGACGAGGACCACGACCGCAACCCGATCGACCTGGTTGCCGATCTGGGGCGAGACCTCGGAAAGGACATCGGCGAGTACATCCGCCAGCAGCGCAGCCACGCGCGGATCTCGCTGCGGCAGCTGTCCAAGCTCGCCGGCGTCTCCAACCCGTACCTGAGTCAGATCGAGCGCGGCCTGCGCAGGCCCAGTGCCGAGATCCTGCAACAGATCGCCAAGGGGCTGCGGATCTCCGCCGAGGCGCTGTACGTGCAGGCGGGCATCCTGGACGCCCCGGCGGGCGGTCCGGTGCCCGACGCGATCCGCGCCGCGGCCGAACTGACCGAGCGGCAGAAGCAGGTCCTGCTCGACGTGTACGAGACGTTCTGCCGCGCCAACGCAAGCAATCAGTCCACAGTGGAGGGGTCCGATGTGGACAATGAGACGAGTGTGGAACGGGCCCCGCACACGGAGGAGTGATTCCACCATGCCCACGATCGATGACGTCCGCAAGGCGGGCGAACAGGCCAAGGCCGTCGTGACCACGGCATTCGAGCAGGCGCGCAACCCGTTCCTGGCCGCGCTCGGCGCCGGTGACGTGGCCACCCAGGCCGTCATCGAGGCCGTCAACAAGGCCCGTGGCCAGGTCGACGACCTGCCCACCGACCTCACCGGCCTCCGCGAGCGACTGGACCCGGCGGAGCTGCGCAAGCTCGTCGACCAGTACGCCGACTCGGCGCTCAAGCTCTACCACTACCTGACCGAGCACGGCCAGGAGACGCTGGACAAGCTGCGTAACCAGCCGCAGGTCAAGCGCGCCGTGGAGCAGTTCGACCAGGCGGCCCAGGCAGCCCAGCACCGCGCCGAGACGGCGGTCGGCGACGCCCGCGAACTGGCCGACGAGGTCCTCGGCCGAGTGGCCCGCCGCACGCGGTCCACGGGCGAGAAGGTCGCCAACGCCACGGAGAACGTGACCGAGACGGTCGCGGAGGACGTGGTCGACGCCGGCGCGGAAGCGGCGCACGAGGTGCGCAGCACGGCCCGCAAGACGGCCGGCCGCGCCCAGTCGGCCCGCTCGCAGACGTCCAACGCCACCCGCAGGACCACGCGGAAGTAGCCGATGACGGACGAGCCCCGGCGAGCATCCGCCTCCTTCGCCGGGGCTCACCCATGTCCAACCGGGTTGTCCACAACCGGTGCGGTTGTCCACAGGTTCGACGTTATGCGATCGCGCGGCCGCGACCTGCGGCGATAGGCTCAAGAAGGGCCGACCCCCGGGCGGGCGGGGGTGTCGAAGTCGATCACCCGCATCAAAACGGGCACGACCCCTCGTTGATCATGTGAGTGTCTACGTCCCATGATCACAGTGAGAGAGCCGTGCCTGCTCTGCTATCGTCCCCGACTCTCACACCCTGGACCATGTGGGTCTACTGACCACCCACCAGACCGTTGACCTGCGCGCTCACTTCGACACGATCACCGACCCGCGCCACGCCCGAGGCATCCGGCACCCCCTGACCGCGATGCCGACCATGGCCGCGCCCGCGGTCGCGGCGGGAGCCCGCTCGATCACCGCGATCTGAGAACGGGCCACCGACGCACCCCAAACCGTGCTGCGTGTACTCGGGGCGCGGTGGGTTCCCCATCACCATCGCTAGGTCGCGCCCGGTGAGGCCACCCTGCGCGGCGCCCTGAACAGGGTGGACGGTGACGCGGTGGACACCGCGATGATCGCGGTGGACGGCAAGTCCGTGCGCGGCACCTACACCCGCACCGGCGGCGCCGGCCCGCACCTGCTGTCCGCGTCGACCCACCACACCGGATCTGGTCCTGGGGCAACGACTGGTACCCGAGGGCAGCACCGAGGTCGCCTGGCTACCGCCCTTACTGGACGGGATCGACCTGACCGGCACGGTCGTGACCGCTGATGCCCTGCACACCACCCGCGACCTGCACCATCGCGGCGCGTGCTACGTGTTCTATGGCACGGGATGCGGCACGACCGCTGCGGTTGCTCGGGATCACCATCTGACCAGCGCAAGCGACTTCGACGGAACCCTGCCCCGGGCGGGCGGGGGTGTGTTCGCCGCGGTTCGTCGTAGGCTAGGGACGTGAACATCACCGGCTGGATCGTGACCGTGCTCAACTGGGCGGCGGTTCCTGTCGGCCTGTTCGCCTTCCTGCATGCCGCCGTCCAGCGCTCCGACGCGTACGCCGCCGCGAACAAGATGACCAAGCCGATCTGGCTGGCCATCACCGGTGGTGGCACGCTCGCGTGCGCGTTGTTCCGCTTCTACGACTTCACCATGATGTTCTGGATCGCCGGTCTCGTCGCCGTGCTGGTGTACATCGTGGATGTCCGGCCGAAGCTGATCGAGGTGCAGCGCGGTGGGCAGAAGTGGTGAGCGGCGGCACGGGCTGGCGCGCGGCTTTGGCACGATGACCGCATGTGGAGTATCGCCGGCAGTCTGACCGTGTACCCGGTCGCCGACCGCACCGACCTGTTGGGCGGTCCGGTGGCCAAAGCCTTCGCCGGGTTGGCGGCCGTGGACCGCTGTGGCGTGGCCGAGATCGATCCGGACCTGGCGGACACCGCCGCGTTCTGTGAGGCGTACGGCTCGCCGTTGGCCGCGTCCGCGAACTGTGTCGTCGTCGCCGGCAAGCGCGAGGGTGAGCTGCGTTACGCCGCGTGTGTGGTGCTGGCCACCACCCGGGCGGACGTCAACAACGTGGTGCGCCGCAGGTTGGACGTGCGCAAGGCGTCGTTCGCTCCGATGGACGACGCCGTGGCGTTGACCGGGATGGCGTACGGCGGCATCACGCCGTTCGGCCTGCCGGACGGCTGGCTGCTGCTGGTCGACGCGGCCGTGGCCGCCGCTCCGGAGTTGATCGTGGGCAGTGGCGTGCGTGGCAGCAAGGTGTTGACGCCCGGTGACGTGCTGGCGGCGCTGCCGGGTGCCGAGGTGGTCGAGGGGCTCGGCCGACCGGTGGGCTGACGGGTGAGCTGAAAGGCGAGCGCCATGGCGGATCACGTGCTGGACAGCGGTCCCGTCCGGCTGGCCGCACTGCTGGCCGCGGGTGAGGTGTCCAGCACCGAGCTGACCACCGAGGTGCTCGACCGGATCGAGGCCACCCAGCCGACGCTGAACACGTTCCGGCTGGTCCGGGCGCGCGCCGCACTGGAAGAGGCCGCCGAGGCGGACCGCAGGCTGAAGGCGGGTGAGCGTGCGCCGCTGCTCGGCGTGCCGCTGGCCATGAAGGACGACCAGGACCTGGCCGGTGAGCCGACCGCGTTCGGCTGCCGGGGACCGTTCCCGCCTGCGGCCGCCGACTGCGAGATGGTGCGACGGCTGCGGGCCGCCGGGGCCGTCATCGTCGGGAAGACGAACACGCCGGAGCTGGGCCAGTGGCCGTTCACGGAGGGGCCGGCGTTCGGAGTGACCCGCAACCCGTGGCACACCGACCACACCCCGGGCGGGTCGTCCGGTGGGTCGGCGGCGGCCGTCGCCGGGTGTGTGGTGCCGGTGGCCGTCGGGTCGGACGGCGCCGGTTCGATCCGCATTCCCGCCTCGTGGACGCACCTGGTCGGTATCAAGCCGGAGCGCGGTGAGGTGCCGGTCGGCGCCGCCGACCTGTTCCACGGCATCAGCATCAGCGGCCCGCTGGCCCGGCGCACCGCCGACGCCGCGCTGCTGACCGACGTCCTCGCCGGGCGCGAACCGGGCGACGACACCACGCTCGGCGCGGCCCGCCGTGACCCGGGGCGGCTGCGCATCGGCGTGTCGTTCCGGGCCCCGCTCAACGGTTATCGCGTCCGGCTGGACCCGGAGATCCGGCGAGCCGTGCTGGGGCTGGCCGACGTGCTGCGCGGACTGGGCCACGACGTGGTGCCGGCCGACCCGGCGTACGGGCTGATCGGCCTGAACTTCCTGTCCAAGTCGACCACCGGCCTGTACGGCTGGCTGGACCGGATCCCCGACCCGGCGCTGCTGGACCGGCGGACCACGAAGAACATGGCCAACGGCCGCCGCATCGGCCGCTACCTGGTCGGGTTCGCCCGGGCCACCGACGGCCGCTACGAGCGCCGCGTGGGCCATGTGTTCGACACCGTCGACGTGCTGCTCGTACCGACGACCGCGATGCTGCCGCCGAAGGTGGAGGCGTGGTCCCGGCTGCCCGACCGCGCGCTGAACCGGATGATGGTGGTGGCCTGCCCGTACGCGTGGGCGTGGAACGTGCTGGGCTGGCCGGGGGTGAATGTGCCGGCCGGGTTCACCGCCGACGGCCTGCCGATGGGCGCGCAGCTGCTGGGCCGGCAGGGCAGCGAGAACCGGCTGGTCGCGTTGGCCGCGCAGGTGGAGACCGTGGCGAAGTGGGCGGATCAGCGCGCGCCGGGCGCTGTCCGCTGATAGTCCTCCAACAGCGCGACGGCCTCGTCGATGTCGTCGGTGACCAGGATCCAGCGCTCCGGCGGCCTGCCCTTCGCCAACTGCTGCACCAGCGGCGCGGCGGGCACGTCGTTGAGCCAGAAGTCCTTGCCCAGGAACACCATCGGCGCCGGTGGACCGATCGAACCGTAGTGGTTCTGCGTGTAGTCCTGGAACACCTCCTGCACCGTGCCGGCGCTGCCCGGCGTGTAGACGACACCGCCGGTGGCCACCGTGAGCAGGCCGTCCTCGCGCACCGAGTTGGCGAAGTACTTGGCATGGAAGGACACGAATACGTTGGGTGGTTCGTGGCCGTAGAACCACGTGGGTATGCCGATGGTGCGGGGCCGTTTCGCCGGTGGCAGGTGGATGCGCAGCGCGGCGGCGATCCAGCGGCCGATCGCCGCATGGTCCACTGCGGACTGTCCGAACGTCGGTGCCGTGGCAAGTTCGTGCAGCGCCTTGTCCACGTCTGACGAGTCCGCTTCGGACAGTCGGACGCCGAGTGGTATCGCCTCCATGGCACCGGGACCGCCGCCGGTCAGCACCGTGAAACCGGCCGGGCTGCGGCCCAGCGCCAGGCCAAGCGACACGGCGTTGCGGTAGCCGTCGGAGTTCCGGGCCAGTTCGTGGCCGCCCATCACCGCGACCGGCGCGCCTGCCTGGTCCAGGACGTCGTGCAGGGCTTCGGCGATGCCGTGGTCGTGCAGTCTGCGTGACAGCGCCAGCACCGGGCCAGGGTTCTCGCCACCTGCCCGGACGTGCCGGTACACGCGCGCGTCGACGGTGTCGGCGTAGGTCTCGGGGCGTGCCGGGTCGAAACCGGCGAACAGCTCCTCAGGCGTGTACAGCGAGCTGCGGTACACCTGGTAGGGCAGGTCCGGGATGTCCGGGAACATCAGTACGCCGGCCGCGTACGCGCGGGCGCGGCTGGCCGACGTCAGTTGGCAGCCGAGCATCAGCGCGCCGTCCAGTGCCGTGCGCAACAGCCGGTCGTTGTCGGGTGCGGTCAGGTCCAGGCCGACGAGCACGGCGCCGCGCAGGTCCCGTCCCGCCGCCCGGAGCGCCCGCAACTGCTCGACATCCACGATCGCCGATCCCACACCGGCGAGCTTACGAGGGTCAGAAGATCACCGTGTGGTTGCCGTGCAGCAGCACGCGGTCCTCCAGGTGCCAGCGCAAGCCCCTGGCCAGCACCACCTTCTCGATGTCCCGGCCCTTGCGCACCAGGTCGGCGGGGGTGTCCCGGTGGTCGACGCGGGTGACGTCCTGCTCGATGATGGGGCCGGCGTCCAGTTCGGCCGTGACGTAGTGGCAGGTGGCGCCGATCAGCTTCACGCCCCGCGCGTGCGCCTGGTGGTAGGGCCGGGCGCCGACGAACGACGGCAGGAAGCTGTGATGGATGTTCAGCGCCCGCCCGGACCAGGCGGCGCACAGCTCCGGCGGCAGCACCTGCATGAACCGGGCGAGCACGACGGCGTGCGGCCGCTGGCTGTCCACCAGTTGCGCCAGCTGTGCGAACGCGGCTTCCCGGCCTTCCGGGTCGCCCGGCGGGAACGGCACGTGGAAGAACGGGATGCCGTGTGCCCGGGTGATGTCGGCCAGTGCCGAGTGGTTGCCGATCACGGCGCTGACGTCGACGTCCAGCTCCTTGGCCGCGACGCGGCCGAGCAGGTCGTACAGGCAGTGCCCCTCACGGGACACCAGCACCACCATGCGGCGTCGTTGCCCGGTGTCGCTGATCCGCCAGTCCGCCTGACCGCCCAGTTCCCGTGCCACGGCGGTGAACCGGGAGCGCAGCTCGTCGATGCCGAACGGCAGTGAACTGGCCAGCACCTCCTGGCGGGTGAAGAACCAGCCGGTGCCCCGGTCGGTGTGGTACGCCGCCTCCACGATCCAGCCGCCCGCGTCGGCCAGGAACGACGCGATGCGGGCGACGATCCCGGTGCGGTCGGGACACCCGAACCTGATCACGAAACGTCGTTCGTCCACCGACATGGTCAGACATTGTCGCCTAGGGTGCGACGGCCGACCACGCCAGCGTCACCTCGCCCAGCCGCCACCGCCGCGACCGGTCGACGACGGGCCAGCCGTCGGCGGCCAGCAGCCGCACCGCCTCGGCCCACCGGGCGCGCGGCCCGAACGGTGCGAACGGTGCCGCCCTGGCCCAGCAGGCGTCCAGCGCGGTGAGCAGGGCGTGCACGCGCTGGCCGGGCACGTTGCGGTGGATGAGTGCCTTGGGTAGGCGGTCGGCCAGGTCGGACGGGGTGCCGATGCCGGATGGCCGGCACGCGAGGGTGAACGCCAGCGGACCGTCGGCGTTCAGCGTGACCCAACAGCATCGTCTGCCGATCTCGTCGCACGTGCCCTCGACGAGCAGCCCGCCGGGCGCGAGCCGGTCGGTCATGGTCCGCCACGCGTCGAGCGCGGCGGGTTCCTCGTACTGGCGCAGCACGTTGAACGCGCGCAGCAACACCGGTCGCGCGCCCGCCAGTTCGAAGCCGCCTCTGCGGAACTCCAGCCACGGCGGGTCGGCTGCCGGTTGGGCGGCGGCCACCCGGTCGGGGTCCAGTTCCAGGCCCAGTACCCGGATGTCCGGCCGGATCGCCGTCAGCCGCGCGCGCAACTCCACCGTGGTGACCGGGGAGGCGCCGTAGCCGAGGTCGACGACGAGCGGGTCGGCCGCCCGCTCCACCACCCGAGTGATCGCCGGGGTGCCGGTCAGCCATCGGTCCACCCGGCGCAGGCGGTTCGGGTTCGTCGTGCCTCGGGTCGGCAGTCCCAGCGCACGGGCGCGGCCTGCGGCCAGCCGGGGCTTGCGGGTCACCGGTGCTGGTCGAGCCATTCCTCGGTGAAGTCGCGCTCGGAGTCCAGCAGCTTCATGATCTGCTCGGCGACCGTCTCCTCGATCTTGCCGCCCACCAGCGGGATCGGGACCCGCACCGAACCGTCCAGGACGAGGTCGCTGCCGCCGTCGCCGGTAAGCCGCATGGTGCCGCCCAGTTCGCCGGGCATGTTCGGGATGGTCACCCTGGTCGTTGCCGTGTAGCCGCCTGCCGGGTCGGTGCGCCACTTCTCCACCCGGTCGATCGTCAGGTCGCCGCCCAGCAGCGTCCGCACGGCCGGGGGCAGATCCTTCGCCTGCACGCCGTGCCGGAGCCGGAACTCCGCGCCGTCCGGCCGCACGGAGTGCTCGGCCAGCTGTGCTCCGGTACCGCCGAGCCTCGCCAGTCGCGCGCGCAGATAAGCCGCGTCGACCAGGGTGTTGTACACCGTTGTCGCATCCCAGCGGGACCGTGAGCGGTGCTCGATGCGCCGTGCCATGCGCCGAAGGCTACCGTTGGCGATCGTGACCAGCTCCCAGACAGGTGCCGATGTTCGTGCCGGCGTCTCGCTCGCCGGGTACACGACGCTGCGCCTGGGCGGGCCGGCACGGCGGTTCCTGGATGCCGAGCGCGCCGCGGACGTCGTCGACGCCGTGTCCGCGGCCGACGCCGCGGGGGAGCCGCTGCTGGTGTTGGGCGGCGGGTCGAACCTGGTGGTCGCGGACTCCGGTTTCGACGGCACCGTGGTGCGGATCGCCACTCAGGGCTGTGGTTACGACCGGCTGGGCGACGGTTCGGTGCAGCTGACCGTCGAGGCCGGGATGGACTGGGACACCACGGTCGCGCGCACCGTCGCCGAGGATCTCGGTGGCCTGGAATGCCTGTCCGGCATCCCGGGTCTGGTCGGTGCGACTCCGGTGCAGAACGTCGGCGCGTACGGCGTCGAGGTGGCCGAACTGTTGGTGTCGGTCGACCTGCTGGACCGGCGCAGCGGCCAGGTGCGCACGGTCGGCGCCGACGCGCTGGGCCTGGGCTACCGGACGAGTGTGCTCAAGGGCGCCGACTCGGCCGTGGTGCTGCGGGTGCGGTTCGTGCTGACCGACGGTGGGCAGTCCGCGCCGATCCGGTACGCGGAACTGGCGCGGACCCTGGGCGTGCCGGCCGGGTCCCGGGTGCCGGTCGCCGACGTCCGGTCCGCGGTGCTGGAACTGCGGCGCGGCAAGGGAATGCTGCTCGACGAAGCCGATCACGACACGTGGAGCGCGGGCTCGTTCTTCACCAACCCGGTGCTGTCGGACGACGAGCTGCCCGCTGTCGTGGAACGGGTTGGCGCCGACGTCGCGATGCCGACCTACCCGGCCGGTGTCGGCCGGACGAAGCTGTCGGCGGCGTGGCTGATCGAGCGCGCCGGTTTCGGCCGCGGCCATGCCGGACCCGGCGGCCGGGTGTCGTTGTCCGCCAAGCACACCCTGGCGCTCACCAACCGGGGGGACGCCACCACGGCCGACCTGCTGGCACTGGCCAGGGAGGTCGCCGACGGCGTGCGCGCGCGGTTCGGTGTCGCGTTGCGGCCCGAACCGGTGCTGGTGGGTTGCGAGCTGTAACGCTCGTTGTCGCATTTGGGCTGTTCGCGGGCGAGCTGCATCGGCGATCGACTGTTGACCGTGTCGTGCGCGTGGACTAGACCTACCGGTACGTGGTCTAGACCACAAGATCCCGCGTCCCGAGGAGAGCACCATGCGCACGTCTCGTTCGGCCTCCCGGTCCCCGTCGTGGAGCGGTAGACGGGTCACGCTGGCCGTGACGGCCACCGCTGTCGCCGCACTCGCCACCGGCGCGCTGGCCGCGCCCGCCAACGCCGGCACGACGCACGACCAGCACGCACCGTCGTCGGACAAGCAGGTCATCGGCTATTTCACCCAGTGGGGCATCTACTCCGGCTTCTTCGAGAAGAACCTGATCGAATCCGGACAGATCAAGCACCTCACCGAACTGGACTACGCGTTCAGCAGCGTCGCGCCGGACGGCACGTGCACCAGCGGGGACAGTTGGGCCGACTACCAGCGGCCCTTCGCCGCCACCGAGTCCGTCGACGGCACGGCGGACCAGGCAGGCCAGGCCCTGCTGGGCAACTTCAACCAGTTGCGGGAGTTGAAGCGCGCCTACCCGAAGCTGAAGATCGTGATGGCGATCGGCGGCTGGTCGTGGTCGGGCCAGTTCTCCGGACTCGCCGAAACGGCCGCCGGCCGCCAGAAGTTCGTGCAGTCGTGCGTCGACCAGTACATCAAGGGTGACCTGCCCGGGCTGCCCGCCGGTGCCGCGGCCGGGATCTTCGACGGCATCTCGGTGGACTGGGAGTACCCCGGCGCGCCGGGCAACAACAACCCGTACGGCCCGGAGGACACCCCCGACTTCACCGCGCTGATGCAGGAGTTCCACAGTGCACTGGCCGCCGAGACCCGGCAGACCGGGAAGCGGTACCTACTGACGGCGGACGTGTCGGCGAACCCGGCCGTCGCCGCGAACATCGAGCTGGCCAAGGTCGCCAGGTCGGTCGACTGGTTCAACGTGATGACGTTCGACTACCACGGTTCGTGGGAAGCCACCGGGCCGACGGACTTCGCGTCCAACACGTTCCACGACCCGCGCGAGAACCAGCCCGCGAACAACACGTTCAGCGTGACGCAGGCCGTGCGGTACTACGAGTCGCAGGGCGTGCCGCCGGGCAAGATCGGCCTGGCCGCGCCGTACTACGCGCACGTGTGGACCGGCGTCAGCCCCGGCCGACGCGGTGACGGCCTGTTCCAGCCGGCCACCGGCGCGCCCGCGGACACCCCGAACTACAACGCGGTCGTGACCGCCCCGGGAACCGAGCACTTCGATGTGCTGGCCGGCGAACCGTACAAGTACGACCCGGCGTCGCAGACGTTCTACACGTACGAGAACCCCACGTCGATGGCTGTGAAGGGCGCCTACATCCGGGCGGCCGGGCTGCGCGGCACGTTCGTGTGGTCCCTGGACGGCGACACGTCGAACGGTGCGTTGACGGCGGCGATCGGGCGTGCGCTGGGACACTGATCCTTTTGTTCAACAATCCCCGAATCCGCTGAGCGGATTCGGGGATTGTCCATTGAGAGGATCGTCAGGCGCGGTAGGCGCGGGTCGCCGAGTGCTGGGCGAGCGGCTTGATCACGATGCTGTCCAGGTTCACGTGTGCCGGTCTGCTCACCGCGAACGCGATCACCTCGGCGACGTCCTGCGCGACCAACGGCGTCAGGCCCGCGTACACCGACTTGGCCCGCTCGGCGTCGCCGTCGAACCGCACGAGCGAGAACTCCGTCTCCACCATGCCCGGCAGGATCTCGGTGAACCGCACCGGTTTGCCCAGGTACTCGCCGCGCAACGTCCGGTGCAGCGCCGACTCGGCATGCTTGGCCGACGTGTAGCCGGCACCGTTGTCGTACACCTCGACCCCGGCGATCGATGTGACTGTGATCACGTGACCGTCGCCGGACGCGACGAGCTTCGGCAGGAACGCCCTGGTCACCCGCAGGGTGCCCAGCACGTTCGCCTCCCACATCCAGCGCCAGTGCTCCTCGTCGGCGTCGGCGATCGACTCGCTGCCCAGCGCGCCACCCGCGTTGTTGACCAGCACCCGCGCCCGGTCGACACGCTCCGCGAACGCGGTCACGGATGCGGCGTCCGTCACATCCAACGGGAGGGCCGTGCCGTCGACGTCGGCGGCGATCCGCTCCAGCCGGTCCATCCGCCGCGCGCCGAGCACCACGTGGAACCCGTCCTTGGCCAGCTGACGTGCCGTCGCCTCGCCGATGCCGGAACTGGCGCCGGTCACCACCGCCACCGGCCGGTCCTGGTTCGTCGTCACCCGGTCATCCTGCCCGCTTCGGGTGGTGGCCGGCACGCCCGCATGGGTAACCGAACACAGTGGGTCGTCGGGGAAGATCCCGACCCCTCTTCCGGTTGAAACCCGGGGGTGTGCCCGGCGCGGGACCGGGCTGCCGCGAGAAACGGGATGGGTGAGCACGTGCCGACTCTCGACAGGGTGACCGGGGCCTCCGGGGTCCACATCGCCGTACGGACCGCCGGCCCGCAGGACGCACCGCCCGTGGTGCTGCTGCACGGCTGGGCGCAGTCGTCGCGGGTGTGGACCCATCAACTCACCGGCCCGCTGGCCGACTCGTACCGCCTGGTCGCGGCCGACCTGCGCGGTCACGGCGACTCCGACGTACCGGCCGAGGGCTACTCCGACTCCCGCAACTGGGCCGACGACGTGCGTGCCCTGCTCGACTACGCCGGCACGCCCGCCGTGCTGGTCGGCTGGTCGTACGGCGGACTGGTGATCACCGACTACCTCCGGGTGTACGGCACGACGGGGCTGGCCGGCATCGGGCTCGTCGGCGCCGTCACCGAGATCGGCCGGGGCCACCCGGGCGGCCGGGTCGGGCCCGCGATGCGCGCCGCCCTGCCGGCCGCGCTGTCCGACGACCCGGACGTCGCCGGGCCGGCGCTGCGGTCGTTCGCCACCGGCATGTCCGAGACCGCCCGCCCGAGCCGGTTCGCCACCGCACTGATCGAGGACGCCCAGCGGGTGCCGGCCTTCGTCCGGGCGGCGCTGTTCGCCCGTGACCAGGGCAGCGCGGACGTGCTGGCGGCCGTGGACGTGCCGACGCTCGTACTGCACGGCCGTGCCGACGCCGTCGTGGACCCGTCGGCGGCGTCGTACACGGCCGATCTCGTCCCCGGCTCGACCCTGACGTGGTTCGACCACGTCGGGCACCTGCCGTTCGCCGAACGGTCCCGGCTCTTCGACACCACCCTCGCCGAACACCTGCAGCGGTGTTTCGCGCCGGCAGGGAGGACAGCATGACCAAGCGCTACCCGACATTCCTGCGACCGCTCCCCGAACAGCCGCGCCGGGTCGCGGTGCTCTCGCTGCACACGTCACCGCTGGCACAGCCGGGCACGGGCGACGCGGGCGGCATGAACGTCTACATCGTGCAGACCGCGCTGCGGATGGCGCGGCGCGGCGTCGACGTGGAGATCTTCACCCGGGCCACGTCGTCGAACCTGCCGCCGGTCGTCGAGGTGGCGCCCGGCGTGCTCGTCCGGCACGTCGTCGCCGGGCCGTTCGAAGGTCTGGACAAGTCGGAGCTGCCCGCGCAGCTGTGTGCGTTCACGGCGGGCGTGCTGCGCACCGAGGCGTTCCACGAGCAGGGCTACTACGACGTCGTCCACTCGCACTACTGGCTGTCCGGCCAGGTCGGCTGGCTCGCCGGCCAGCGGTGGGGCGTACCGCTGGTGCACACGGCGCACACCCTGGCGAAGGTGAAGAACGCGGCACTGGCCGAGGGTGACACGCCGGAGCCGCGGTCCCGGGTGATCGGCGAGCAGCAGGTCATCGACGAGTCGGACCGGCTGGTCGCGAACACCGAGGTCGAGGCCGACCAGCTGATCGGCCTGTACGGCGCCGACCCGGAGCGGGTGCTGATCGTGCCGCCGGGCGTCGACCTGGAGCGGTTCACGCCGACCACGCGGCAGCAGCGGGATGCGGCGCGCGCGTCGTTCGGGGTGCCCAGGGACGCGGTCGTGCTGGCGTTCGTGGGGCGCATCCAGCCGTTGAAGGCGCCGGACGTGCTGCTGCGGGCGGCGGCGGAGATGGTGGCCAGGGACCCGTCGCTGGCGTCCCGCCTGGTGGTGCTCGTGGTGGGTGGTGCGTCGGGCTCCGGCTTGGCGCAGCCGACCGCGCTGCGTGAGTTGGCAGCATCCCTGGGTATCACTGATCTGGTGCGGTTCCTGCCACCGGTGCCGGCCGACGGTTTGGCGCGCGTGTACCGGGCGGCCGACGTGGTCGCGGTGCCCAGCCACAACGAGTCGTTCGGCCTGGTGGCGCTGGAGGCGCAGGCGTGCGGCACACCCGTGGTGGCCGCGGCGGTCGGCGGGCTGCCGGTGGCCGTCGACCATGGCGTGTCCGGCCTGCTGGTGCCCGGTCACGAGCCGGGACGGTGGGCGTCGACGCTGGCCGACGTCGCGCTGTCGCCGGAGCGGCGCGCCCGGCTGTCGGCGGGCGCGGTGCGGCACGCGGGGCTGTTCTCCTGGGAGCGCACCACTGATCGGCTGCTGGCAGGCTATGTGCAGGCCGCCGTGTCGTTCCGGTCGGCGGTCGGGGAGGTTGCGGTGTGACTGTCGAGGCGTTGGACGCCCTGATCACGGCGGCGTTGGACGAGCGGGAGCTGACCTACCAGCGGAAGGGCGTCGGCGCGTTCTTCGTGACGCTGCCCGGCACGAAGAAGCTGGCCACGAACTGCTGGCTGGTCGCGAACCGGCACTCGTTCGTGGTGGAGGCGTTCGTGTGCCGGCGGCCGGACGAGGCGCACGAGCAGGTGTACCGGTTCCTGTTGCGACGCAACGCGAAGCTCTACGGCGTGGCGTACACGATCGACGACGAGGGTGACATCTACCTGCTCGGCCGGATGGGTCCGGACCGGATCACGGCCGACGAGTTGGACCGGCTGCTGGGCCAGGTCCTGGAGGCCGCGGACGGCGACTTCAACACGTTGCTGGAGCTGGGCTTCGCGTCGTCGATCCGGCGCGAGTGGGACTGGCGCGTGTCGCGCGGCGAGTCGCTGGCGAACCTGAAGGCGTTCGAACACCTGGTGCGCGCGCCGAAAGATCGTATGTCGGCGGACTAACCGGATGTACCGGCCCGTTGGCGGTACGTGCTCGGCGAGGCGAGCGGGGCGGCCCGGGAGGGAGGGGGGAGTCGCATACTCGGACCGCCCCGCTTCGGCTGCCCGCCGCTACGGCCGACCCGGGCGGGGGGACCCAGGGGCCGGGCGGGTGCGGTTCGACGGGGAGGCGAACCGCGTTTCGCTCCCGTCGGATCGGGGAGTGCGTGGGAGCCGATCCGGGAGAGCGATGTCAACTTGTCAGATGCCGGATCGCATCACAAGGGCGCTGATTACTACATTCCAGTGACGGTGCCATTTTCTCGATAACTATTTGATAACAGAGATACCATCTGGAGTAGCGTGATGTGTTGTTCGTCACTTTTCGTCACGCCAAGGGATGACATCCTGTCGAGTGGTCGGTGAATGACAGCAGTCCACTTCGGCGTCGCCGCCCGTGGGCGTCGGCTTCGGATCGGTCTGGCAGGCTGGGCGACATGGGAACGCTGGTGCTGCTTCGCCACGGCGAGAGCGTGTGGAACGCGGAGAACCTGTTCACCGGTTGGGTGGACGTCCCGCTTTCGGACAAGGGCGAGTCGGAGGCGTCGCACGGCGGCGAACTCCTCGCCGAGACGGGCGTCCTGCCCGACGTCGTGCACACCTCGGTGCTGCGCAGGGCCATCTCGACGGCCAACATCGCGTTGGACAGGTGCGACCGGCATTGGATCCCGGTGCGCAGGGACTGGCGGCTCAACGAGCGTCACTACGGGGCGCTGCAGGGCAAGAACAAGAAGCAGACGATGCAGGAGTTCGGCGAGGAGCAGTTCATGCTCTGGCGCCGCTCGTACGACGTGCCCCCGCCGCCGATCGAGCCGGGCGACGAGTTCGCACAGGACGGTGACCCGCGCTACGCGGCCCTGGGTGACGGCATTCCGCACACCGAGTGCCTGAAGGACGTGGTCGCGCGGCTGCTGCCGTACTGGGAGTCGGCGATCGTCCCCGACCTGCGTTCCGGTGCGACAGTCCTGCTGGCGGCACACGGCAACTCGTTGCGCGCCTTGGTGAAGCACCTGGACGGCATCTCCGACGAGGCCATCGCGAAGCTGAACCTCCCAACAGGAGTACCGCTCCGGTACGACTTGGACGATGATCTGAAGCCCACCAACCCGGGCGGGACGTACCTGGACCCGGGGGCGGCGCAGGCGTCGATCGCGGCAGTGGCCAACCAGGGCCGATAGCGGGCCCACCGGGGTCGGTAGCGGCAGTAACGGTTCGTTGCAGAACGGGCGGGTGGCGATCAGCCACCCGCCCGTTCGCGCATCCGCCCGTGCTGCCCGCACGCGGGTGAGGGCAACGGCTGTTGCTCGCGGACGCCCGGACCGGCGGCTGCTTGGGCCGTTGCGCGGCGGTGCGGCTGCGACAACGCCGTGGGCGATGAGAACGCGGTATGGCATGGCGACTCCTCGGCCGCAGCGCGGTGCGGCGGTGGCGTGGTGTGGCGGTGGTGACTCCTCGGCCGTCCGGCTGGTCGGCGGCGGGAGGCAACCGGGACGCCTGCGGTCGCGGGCGTCGGCGGGCGGTGATGGCAGCGCGGTGTGGTGGTGGCGCGGTGTGGTGGTGGCGACTTCTTGGCCATGTCGTCCCGCTCGTCGACTGCGGCGAGGCAACCGGGTTGGCTGCGGTCGCGGCATTGATGGGCGGTCACCCGCATTCGATTACCGCGGGGCGGCTTGGTCATACTGCGGGCGGCTGGGTCGTCTGGATGGGAGGCGCTCCGCCGTTGGCGCGGTGGTTGCCTGGCTGTTTGCGGGGTACCGCTCCGATATTCACCATTCACATAACTCCGCGTGTCGTCCGTTCGCGGAGATGGTTGTCCCCGAACCGAAAGGTCGACACGCCGAGAATTGCCGTGTGTTTCGCGCGTGTCGTCGCTTCGCGGATATCCCCTGAGCGGTCGACACGCCGACGTGAAGCGGCAGACGACCGGCGTGTCGTCGTTTCAGCCGGATCCCGGTTACCAGCGCAGGCCGAGGGCCCTTGCTCGTTCGCCCGCCTGGAAGCGCGACTCGGCGCCCAGCAGGGTCATCAGCTCCGCCACTCGGCGGCGGTACGTGCGCACCGAGACCCCCATCGACCTGGCCGCCGTCTCGTCCTTCAGCCCCGCCGACAGGTGGCGCAGGATCGCCAGGCCCTGTTCGTCGACCTCCGGTGGGGCCGACGGCAGGAACTCCTGCAGGTCGGTCGCTCCCGCCCACGTCGCCAGGAACAGCGACCGCACCCCGGCGACCACCTCCGGTGCCGTGATCACCGTGTAGTCGCGCACCCCCGCGACCGCCGCGCCGGCCACGATCGCGACCTTCCGGTCGATGATGATCGTCTCGTGCGCCAGGGCCGTCGGACAGATCCGCACCGCGACGCCGAGGTCCGTGGCCTGCAGCAAATGCTCCGCGTCGCGCGGGTCGGCGACCGCGCCCGGGTTGTACATCTTCTGCATCCGCACGCCCTCGCCCATGCGGGTGCGGATCAGTTCCTTCGCCGACCGCCTGGCGTGCGCGACGGCCCACGTGGACATGTTCGTCGCCGCGCAGATGAACTCCTCCTGCGGGGCGAACAGGTGACCGGCACGCGCCAGGAACTCGTCCTCGCCGCGCAGGGTGACGATCGGTCCGGAAGTCAGCGTCGTGCTCATCGACTCCAGTGTCCTCCCGGTTGGCAACATCCTGCCAAGGCCGTGCGAACCGTCCCGGCAAGCGGTGGACTGGACCCATGACAGACATGGATCTCGGCGGTACCTGGAAGTTCGGCGGCACACTGCCGGTCCACCGGATGGGCTACGGCGCGATGCAACTCGCCGGTCCCGGCGTGTTCGGCCCGCCGGCTGACCCGGACAACGCGATCGCCGTGCTCCGGCGCGCCGTCGAACTGGGGATCAACCACATCGACACCAGCGACTTCTACGGGCCGTTCGTCGTGAACGAGCTGATCAGGCGGGCCCTGCACCCCTACCCGGAGGGCCTCGTCCTCGTGACGAAGGTAGGCGCGCGGCGGGACGAGCAGGGCGCGTGGCTGCCGGCCAGCGAGCCCGACCAGCTCCGCGAAGCCGTGCACGACAACCTGAAGCGGCTCGACGTGCCCGCCATGGACCTGGTCAACCTGCGCATCGGCACCGTCAGCGGCGCCGACACCGGGTCGATCGGCAAGCGGTTCGAAGCGCTCGCCGAGATGCGCGAGCAGGGCCTGATCAAGCACCTCGGCGTGAGCAACGTCACCACCGAGCAGTACCGGGAGGCCGCGTCGATCGCGCCCGTCGCCCAGGTGCAGAACCTCTACAACATCGTCCAACGCGACGATGACGAACTCGTGGACCTCTGCGCCGAGCACGGCGTGGCGTACGTGCCGTTCTTCCCGCTCGGCGGCTTCCAGCCGATCCAGGCGCAGAAGCTCGGCGCGGTGGCCGCCCGGCACGGCGCCACCGACCGGCAGGTCGCGCTGGCGTGGCTGCTCGCCCGGTCGCCGTCGATCCTGCTCATCCCCGGTACCGCGTCGATCGCGCACCTGGAGGAGAACGTCGCGGCGGCCTCGATCGAACTGACCGAACAGGATCACGCGGAACTGGCCACGCTGTAGCCGTCGATCACCCGTCCAGGTGAACAGGGGGCGTCCAGCCGTCGAACATCACGTGAGAATGGTGTCAGGGGCGTCACGGTTCGCCGTTCCGGACTAGGTGACCAGGGGGTTCCGCTGCTTACGATGCGGCCGTGACCGTTTCAGGGTGGCTCGCCCTGTCGGCCGGCATGCTGCTGGTCGGCGCGGTCGGTGGTTTTCTCTGCGGGCGGTCGGTCCGGACCCGTGGTCCGGGCCAGCCGGTCGGGCTGACCGTCGCCGACCTCATGCAGCGCGTGGTCAACTCGTCCCACAACGGGGTGGCAGTCCTCAACGAGTGGGGTGACGTGGTCCTGCACAACCCCCGGGCCGTGCAGCTCGGCGTGGTGCGCAGCAACCAGCCCGACGCCCGGGTGCGCAAGGCCGCCGAGATCGTGCGGCAGTCCGGCCGCACGATGGAGGTCGACCTGTCGCCACTGGAGTCGCACGGCAGGGGCCCGGCCGCCGTCCGTGGCGAGGTGCGGCCGCTGGCCGACCGGTTCACCGTCGTGGACGCCGCCGACGAGTCGGACGCCGTGCGTCTGGAAGCGACCCGGCGGGACTTCGTGGCCAACGTCAGCCACGAGCTGAAGACGCCGGTCGGCGCGCTGGCGCTGCTCGCCGAGGCCGTGCTGGACGCCGCGGGCGAGCCCGACGAGGTGCGCCGGTTCAGCGCGAAGATCGTCCGCGAGGCGACCCGGCTGGGCACTCTGGTGACCGAACTCATCGCACTGTCCCGGCTGCAGGGCGCCGAACGGCTGCCCGAGCTGGCCCCGCTGGACCTGGACGAGGTCGTCGCCGAGGCGCTGGGCCGGTCCGCGCTGGTCGCCGACCAGGCCGGCATCGAGATCACCACCGACAATCCCAGCGGCCTGACCGTGGACGGTGACCGGACACTGCTGGTCACCGCGCTGTCCAACCTGATCGACAACGCCGTGGCCTATTCGTCGCCGGGCAGCCCGGTGTCGATCAGCAGGCGGCGCACCGACGGGTTCGCCGAGATCGCCGTCACCGACCGGGGCATCGGCATCGCGCCCGAACACCAGCAGCGGGTGTTCGAGCGTTTCTTCCGCGTCGACCCGGCCCGCTCCCGCGCCACCGGCGGAACCGGGCTCGGCCTGGCGATCGTCAAACACGTCGCCGCCAACCACGGCGGTGAGGTCCGGCTCTGGAGCAAGCCGGGCACGGGCTCCACGTTCACCCTTCGGTTGCCGGTCAGCCAGGACCGGACCGGCCAGCCGGCCGGCAACCACACCGTCAATCACACCGCCGCGTCCACCGGCGTCGGCGGCGAGCACGGAGGATCACTGTGAGCGAGACCTTTTCGCACAGCGAGGTGGGTTCGTGACAAGGGTGCTGATCGTCGAGGACGAGGAGTCCTTCGCCGACCCGCTGGCGTTCCTGCTGCGCAAGGAGGGCTTCACCACCGCCGTTGCGGTGACCGGGCAGGAGGCGCTGCAGGAGTTCGACCGCAACGGCGCCGACATCGTGCTGCTGGACCTGATGCTGCCCGGGATGAGCGGCACGGACGTGTGCAAGGCGCTGCGCCAGCGGTCCGCGGTGCCCGTGATCATGGTCACGGCCCGGGACGGCGAGATCGACAAGGTCGTCGGCCTGGAGCTGGGCGCCGACGACTACGTCACGAAGCCGTACTCGGCCCGCGAGTTGATCGCCCGCATCCGCGCCGTGCTGCGCCGGGGCGGCGAGGCAGGCGGTGACGTGGAGATGCAGCCGCAGGTGCTGGCCGCCGGACCGGTGCGGATGGACGTGGAACGGCACGTCGTCACGGTGGACGGCTCCGAGGTGCCGCTGCCGCTGAAGGAGTTCGACCTGCTGGAGTACCTGCTGCGCAACGTCGGCCGGGTGCTCACCCGCGGTCAGCTGATCGACCGGGTGTGGGGCGCGGACTACGTCGGCGACACCAAGACCCTGGACGTGCACGTCAAGCGCCTGCGGTCCAAGATCGAACCCGATCCGTCGACTCCCAGCCACCTCGTGACGGTGCGTGGGCTCGGTTACAAGTTCGAGTCCTGACCGGACCGGTTACGCCGGCCGGGTACCGTTTCTCGCCGTGCGCCTAGGGGTGCTTGACGTCGGGTCGAACACCGTCCACCTGCTCGTGGTGGACGCACATCGTGGTGCCCACCCGACGCCGACCAGCTCGGTGAAGACCGTGCTGCGGCTCGCGGAGCGCATCAACTCCGACGGCCGGCTGTCCGACCGGGG
>DASZXM010000602.1:0-16084 GCA_035546415.1 Pseudonocardiaceae bacterium | reverse complement strand
ATCACGGGGAGCCCCTGGTCCTTGGACTTGATCTTCGCAAATCCAGTCCTATCAGGTGCTCCCCGGCTGCATCTCGCCGGCTCCGCCGGGCACTTGACGCCCCACGTCAGGCGCGTCCGCCACCCGTTATCGGCTACCGTGCTGATCTTGCTGAGATCACGTCACTGAGGTTCCCCCGCTTTGCCGGAGACTTGGTTATCAGGATTCGTCCGGCTTGGCTGGGAGCATAGCCGGTCCGGTCTGTTGCCGGATACGCCATGTCTCTTCGTACTCGTCGGGAGACAGTCCGCCAAGACCGGCCTGGATGCGGCGGGGGTTGTACCAGCCGTCGATGTAGCGGAAGATCGCGGCGTCGGCCTCGGCGCGAGTGGTGAACGTGTTGTGCGGCCAGTAGATCAGCTCGGTCTTGATGGTTGACCACAGGTTCTCGGCGAGGGCGTTGTCGTAGCTGTCACCGACGCTGCCGGTCGAGGGCGCCACGCCGGCGTCGGCCAAGCGCTGGGTGAACCGCACAGCCGTGTATTGGCAACCCTTGTCGCTGTGATGAACCAACTGTCCATCATGGACATCACGGGAGCGCAGAGCGTAATCCAGCGCTGTGAGCACCAGGCTGGTGTCGGCACGGGCAGCGGTCGCCCAGCCGACGACCTTGTTGGAGAAGGCATCCCGCATCGAGGCCAGCCACAACACCCCTTCACCGGTCATGATCCTGGTCAGGTCGGCCACCCACAACCGGTTCGGCGCATCGGCGTCGAATTGCCGGTTGACCAGGTCCGGTGCGGCCGTATGGCGCGGGTTCTGCTTGGTGGAGCCACCTTTCCAACCCTTGCGCAGGAACGCGCCTTGCAGGCCGTGCTCGCGCATGATCCGCTCGACGCGCTTGCGGCCGACGCGCACTCCTTGGCGGCGCAGTTCCAGCCATACCCGCGGCGACCCGTACGTAGCGGCGAACTCGTGCGAGCAGCGGATCTTGACGATCATCTCCAGCAACTGGGCGTCCTGAAGCGCCCGAGAGCTCGGCGCGGCCTGCCGAGCCCGCCAGTCGTAGTAGGTCGACGGTGGGATGCCCAGGACCCGCAGCACGAGATCGACCGAGAACTCATGCGCGTCGATGAAGCTCATGATGTCCTCCGGGTCGGGGCGATCTCCGAGGCGAAATAGGCGCTGGCTGCCCGCAGCACCTCGTTGACCCGCTTGAGCTCGGCGTTCTCCCGCTTGAGCCGCCGGTTCTCCTCGACCATGTCGGTGGTGGGCCAATCATGCCGCTGGCCATGGTCGGCCTCGTCCTGGCGGATCCAGTTCCGCAGGGCCTCGTGGTGGACGTTGAGCTGCTCGGCCAACCGGCGGATCACCGGCTTGGGGTCGGACTCCCGGTACAGCCGCACCGCGCGTTCCCGCAGCTCATCCGGGTACTTCTTGGGGGCAGGCACGATGACTTCCTTCCTCGGTTCGCATGATCAAACCTGGTTTGGAAGTCTCCGGGCAACCGGGGGAACCTCAGCCCGACGTATCGAGTTACGCCTGCCACCGGGGCCGCAACTGCTCGCGGTCGTTCTGGCTCGGCTGGGTGCTCTTCCCGTGCTGGCGTGACCAGCTTCTCCCCGTTCCCGCGACAGGAGCCTTGGAACCCGCGACCCGTTGCGACAACTGGGTCATTTCGCCTGGCCTGGCCGCGAAACGGTATCCCGGCCATGATCACTTACCGACGGTTGATCCATCTCTCACGCTAATCGCGGATCTGGGTCTGATCCCAGGCAGTCGTGTAGTCGGTCGACGAGTAGTTCGACGTGTTCTGGTTCCCAGACCAGTGGTGGGCGGATTTTCAGGACGTTGCCCTTGGGGCCCGTTCGGCCGGCCAGGACTTCGCGCACCGTCAAAGCGTCCAGCAGACGCCGCGCCGACTCGGGGGATTCCACGTCGACCCCGGCCAGCAGGCCCGTGCCTCTGACCTCGCCCAACACCGGGTGCTCGGCCGCCAGCGCCCGCAACCGGTCGCGGAGGAGGGCGCCCACCTCGACCGCCTGAGCCGGTAGTTCCGTGGCCTCCAGCACGTCCAGTACCGCGTGACCGGCCGCCGCTGCCGCCGGTGTGGCCGCGAATGTCGAGAAATACTCGTAGCGCCTCGCCAACCTGTCCGCGATGTCGCGGCGCGTGACGACCGCGCCTATCGGGTAGCCGGCTCCCATCGGTTTGCCCAACGTCACGATGTCCGGTTCGATGCCGGCCAGCGCGAACCGCCACAGTTGGGGACCGCTGCGGCCATAGCCGGACTGCACCTCGTCCGCCAGGTACAGCGCTCCTGCCGCGTGTGCTTCCGCGACCAGGCTCGCCATGAACTCGGGGCGTGCGTCCAGGACACCCTCGGACGTGAACTGCGAGTCCGCCAGCACCAGGGCCGGTGGCCACGGACTGTTCAGCACCGCCGTCGTGGCACCGTCGCGTGGCGCTGCGAACGTCGCCACGTGCGCGGGGCGGTGGCCGGGTGGCCATTCGTTCGAACTCAGGTCGGCCATCCACTTCGACGTGCCGTGGTACGCGTGTTCGGCGATGATCGCCGCCTCACCGCCGGTGTACTCCGTTGCCAGGCGCCAGGCCAGTTCGTTGGCCTCCGTGCCGGACGTCGTGAACAGGCACGTGTCCAGCGCGGGTGGCATCGTCGCCAGGATGCGTTCGGCGAGTTCCACGATGCCGGCGTGCAGGTAGCGCGAGTGCGTGTTCAACCGGGCCAGTTGGCGGCTCACCGCGTTGGTCACCGCCGGGTGCGCGTGCCCGACGACCGCCACGTTGTTGTACGCGTCCAGGTATCGCGTGCCGTCCGCCGCGTACAGCCACGGACCCCTGCCGTCGACCAACTCCACCGGCTGGCTGTAGAACAGCGGGGCCAGCGCGCCACCCATCGCGGCCGCCCGGCGGGCGGGCAGGGCCGCGGCCGGGATGGCTTCGGCCAGGTCGCGGGTGCCGGCCAACCGTGCCATCCGCTCGGCGAGCCGGTCGGGCTCCAGTGCGGTGCACAACTCAAGGACGCGTTCGCTGGCTTCGTCGTACTGCGTGATGTACCGGACGTTGTCCCGGTGCCGATCGCGCCGCGTGGCCGACACCCCCAGCGTCACCGCCAGCCGCGCGATCACCAGTTCACCCAGCACCTCGGCCTCCGCCGCCGTGAGCGGGCGGTGTCGCTGGTAGCCGGTCAGTACCGCCTCCGCCAGCCGCCACACCCGCGTCGGCTCGTCGCTCGTGGACCGCAGCACCGCCGTCAGCGTGGCCGCCAGGTCGCACACCGCCGCCGTGTGGTGGATGTCGCCGAAGTCGATCACACCGGTGACCTCGCCGCCGGACGCCAGCACGTTCGTCAGCGTCACGTCGCCGTGGTGCACGCCGGACGGGAGCCTGCGCGTGGCCGCCAGTGCCGGCGCGACCCGCGCGGCCAGCGGGCCGGACGTGAGCCGCCGGACGTCCCACGCGAGTTCCCGGTCCGCCGCCGGGTGGAAGAAGCCTTGCAGCGCAACGGACATCCGTCCGGCGACCGAGCCGATCCGCTCGGCGAGCCCCGGGTCGATCCGGGTGCCTTCGAGTGGCGCACCGGGGACGACGGTGATCAGCCGCGCCATGCAGTCCCGGCCGGCGGCGTCCGCGACGTGCACGATCGGGCCGCCGGACGTCGACGGGATCGCCTGGGGGATCGGCAGTTCCGGGTCCACGGCGGCGACGTGCGCGAGCGCGTCGGTCTCCATGGCGACCACGTCGGGCCGTTCGGCCGGATTGGCCAGTTTCAGCACGTACCGTCCGTCGACCATCGCGTTCAGGTCGCGTTCACTGTCCAATGGGGTCACCGTGGCTCCGGTGATGCCCCAGTGGTCGCGCAGCACGGCGCACAGGTCGTCCGGTGCGAATGTCGGGGCGGGTTCCACGAAGACGCTGGGCATGCACATGTCCTTGTCGTGTACGCTACCGAATGAGCGATTGACCGTAGTAGACTCTACAGCATGGCGGGGCTGTCCGTAACCGTGCTGCTGCACGGCTTTCTGCTGCGTTCCGACCACGGTAACCCCGCGTTCTGCGGCGTCTACCTGGTCGAGGGCCCCGCCGGCCGGGTGCTGTACGACTGCGGACACGTCGGCCGCCGCCCCGCGCTGCGCACCGCGCTGAACGGCGTCGAACCGGATGTCGTCGTCCTCTCCCACGGCCACTGGGACCACGTCCAGAACGTCGACCTCTTCCCCGACGCGCGGGTACTGGTCCACGCGGCCGAACTGCGCTACCTCGCCGGACCGGCCAAGCCCGGCATTCCGGTCTGGACCAGGGCGATCCTGGACACGGTGCAGGTGGCCGAGACGGGTGAGGGCGACGAGATCATGCCCGGCGTCACCGTGCTCGACCTGCCCGGGCACACACCCGGCTCGATCGGGCTCGCCGTGACCACCGCCGACGGCGTCGCCGTGCTCACCGGGGATGCCGTGGCCACGGCCGACTCGCTGCGGTCCGGACACTGCCTCGGCCGCCCGCTGGACCCGGAACTGGCGGACGCCTCGGTGGCGCGGGTGGCCGCGTCGGCCGACGTGGTCTATCCCGGCCACGACAGCCCGTTCCGGGTGGCCGGCGGCTACCTCGCCGGCCGGACGCCGATCACGTTCCGGTACGGATGAACGGGATGACGACGTCGTGGTCGGAGTCGTCGTCGAGCTGGCCCCGCAACTGCTTCATCGTCGTGATGGCCCGCGCCGACCGTTCCTCGTCCTGCGCGGCCACAGCCAGCGACAGCGCCTCCAGCACGACGAGCGCGGCGGTCTGGCCGCCGTACGTGTCCGGGCTGCCGAACGGCATGGACAGTGTCACGTCGGCGCGGTCGTGCAACGCCTCGCCGAGCGTCTCGGTGATCAGCACGACCTTGGCCCCCACACAGTGGGCGTGATCGATGATCACCCGGATTTCCCTGGCCAGCCGGTGCGGCGCGATGGTCAGCACCACGTCGTCCCCGCCCAGTGGCAGCAGTTGGTCGACCATGCGCCAGCCGACGTCGGTCACCGACCGGGCCGGGTAGCCCAGGCGGGTGAGCCGGACGGCGGCGTACTCCGCCACCACCAGACGAGCGATACCGCAGACCAGCGTCTCCCGGGCACCCGCGATGAGCGTGGCCGCGGCCTCGAACGCGTCGGGGTCGATGGCGCGGCCGATGTCCTCGATCAGCCGCGCCCGGTCGGCGATCGTGGCGGCGAGGATGCTGTCCGGGCCGCCGCCGCTGGCCGACAACGTGTTGCGCAGCAGGTCCGCGGACGTGAGCAGCGCCGCCAGCGTGCCCTGGAGGGACCGTTTCAGTTCGGGCAGGCCGGCGAAGCCGAGCGCCTTGGCGGTGCGCACGACGCTGGCGTCGCTGGTGCCGATGGCCCTGCCCAGTTCCTCGGCGGACGAGAACGCCACCTCGTGGGGGTGGTCGGCCAGGTAGCTGGCGACGCGCCGCTCGGTCGCCGTGAGCGAGTCCATCCGGGCGGCCACGCGCTCCTGCAGGGTCACCGGCCGTGTCGCGCGGTCAGCCACGTGTGTCTCCCCGCTGTCGAGCCCGCGATGTAGTGCTCGCTACGTCGTGTCCGTTATCTCGTCGTGAGCATAACATTTCGGTCGTGTGACGACCTGTCGCCGTGTCACGATCCGCCGGTGACCTACCGACCACCGGCAGTACCCGACGGCGTGCGCGACGACCCCGATCGCCAGGCCGCGTACCTGCTGGCGGACGGCTTCACCGAGACGCCCGCCGGTGGCCTGGCCGCCAGGCTGCGCGCGCGGGGCCGGCTGCGGGTCAAGTTCGGTGTCGACCCGACGGCGTCGGACGTGACCTGGGGCTGGTCGGTGCCGCTGCGGCGGTTGCGCCGGTTCCAGGAGCTCGGGCACACCGCGGTGCTGGTGGTCGGCGACTTCACCGCGCAGGTCGGCGACCCGTCCGGCAAGTCGGCGACGCGCAGGCGCCTCACCGCCGACGAGGTGCGCGCGCACACCGAGGCGTGCATGGCCGCGCTGCTGGAGATCCTGTCCCCGGACCGCCTCGAGGTCCGGCGCAACTCCGAGTGGCTCGGGTCGATGGGCATGTCGGACGTGCTGGAACTCGCGTCGCAGGCCACCGTCGCGCAACTGCTGGAGCGGTCCGACTTCAGCAACCGGTTCGCCGCGCGGACCCCGATCTCGCTGATCGAGTTCCTCTACCCGCTGCTGCAGGGCCACGACTCGGTGGTCACCCAGGCCGACGTGGAACTCGGTGGCACGGACCAGCTGTTCAACTTCATGCTGGGGCGCGGGCTCCAGCAGCGGGCCGGCCAGGATCCGCAGTCATGCGTGTGCGCACCGTTGCTGGTCGGCACCGACGGCACGCGGAAGATGAGCCAGAGCTACGGCAACTACATCGGTGTCGCCGAACCGGCCGACGAGATCTTCGGCAAGGTCATGTCGATCCCGGACAGCGCGATGGAACTGTACGTGCACCTCGCCCTCGACGACGCGCCGGAGGAGAAGGCGGCACTGCTGGCCGAGCTGAACGGCGTTGGTCTGAAACGGGAACTGGCCCGGCGGATGGTCGCCATGCACCACGGTTCCGCGGTGGCCGCCGAGGACGCCTTCGACCGGAAGTTCGTCCGGCACGAGCCGCCGGCCGACATGCCGGAGCACGAGACGGTCGAGGCGTACCTGCCGAAGATCCTCATCGAACTCGGCTGGGCGTCGTCGCTCAGCGAGGCGCGGCGGGCCATCCGGGGCCGGGGCGTGCGGATCGACGGGCAGACCGTCGCCGACGAGAACCGCACCGTGGCCACCGGCACGTACACCGTGCAGTTCGGCAGGCGCCGCTACGCGCGCGTCACGCGCGGCGCGTAGCGCGGTGCGAGGACGACGATCCCGAGGTCGTCCCGTTGGGTGAGACTTGCTGTCCGCCTTCCGAGACGACCATCACGGTGGTGCCATGGTGAGTCGAGCATGGACGGCGACCGGAAGGAGTGTGCTGTGCTCGTTGCGTTCAGCCTGACCCCGCTCGGCGGGTCCGATGGCGTCAGCAAGGCCGTTGCCGAGGCGGTCCGGGTGGTGCGGGAATCCGGACTGCCGAACGAGACCACCGCGATGTTCACCACTGTCGAGGGCGAGTGGGACGAGGTGATGGCGGTGGTGAAACGCGCCACCGACGTGGTGCTGGCCACCAGTCCGCGGGTCAGCCTGGTGTTGAAGGCCGACATCCGCCCCGGCCACACCGGTCAACTGCGGGCCAAAGTGGAACGTGTGGAGCAGCACCTCGCCGCCGACGACTCCTAGCCGTTCCGCTTCCCGACGGTCGCCGGCCGATTCCCGCTGATCTCGACGGCGAGCGTGACGAACGAGCGGACGAGCGGGCTGGGATCGCTGCTCGGCCACGCCACCATCAGGTCCATGGCCGGCTTGTCCCGCAAGGGAACGGCCGTGAGGCCCGGTGGCAGCGCGTGGGTGAGCGGCGCCAGCCCGACCGTCCCGTTCCACAGCACCGATTGCAGGCACTCGTGCACGGTGCGCACGACGGGGCCGTCCAGACCGGCGTTCCAGAACTCGCGC
Source organism: Pseudonocardiaceae bacterium (assembly GCA_035546415.1). GTDB lineage: Bacteria > Actinomycetota > Actinomycetes > Mycobacteriales > Pseudonocardiaceae > DATEPR01. The sequence continues at coordinate 8,527 of DASZXM010000602.1, read as the reverse complement.
AGTACCGGGTCGGTGCCCTCCGGGAGCCGGAACCAGCGGCGGTCGGCCAGGTCGGCCGCGCACAGGCTGTCCCGGTCGGCCAGCGGGTCGTCGGCGCGCAGCACGACGCCGACCGGGTCGGACCGCAGCACGTGCGTGACGATGCCGGTCTCGTCGAACGGACCGCGGGTCAGGGCGACGTCGACCACGCCGGCGCGCAGACCGGCCGTGGGGTCGGTGAGGTCGGCCTCCCGGATGCGCACCCGGATGCCGGGATGACGGCGCCGGTACCGGGCGGCCAACCGGGTGCCGACCTGTTCTGCGCTGTCGGCCAGGATGCCCACGGTCACGGTGTCGGTTCCGGCGGCCGCCGCGACCCGCACCCGAGCCTGCTCGGCCTGCGCCAGCAGGGTGCGGGCCTCGTCGTACAGCGCCGCGCCGGCCGGGGTCAGCGTCACGCCGACGGCGGAACGCCGCAGCAGCACGCAGCCCAGATCGCTCTCCAACCGCCGGATCGCCCGGCTCAACGGGGGTTGCGTCATGTGCAGCCGTGCGGCGGCCCGCCCGAAGTGCAGCTCCTCGGCGACCGCGACGAAGTAGTGCAGCATTCGCAGGTCCATCACCAGCGACGATACCGGTTCGGTATCGGGGTGTGGGAGATGGTCTTGGACGTGGGCGGTCGGTGCCGGATGGACTGGGGGAAACCGATCGAGGAGTGGCCAGTGGACAAGCCCGTCGTGCACGTCGCCGGGGCGCGGGAGATCGCCCGGGACGTCGTCGTCATTCCCAACCGGCGGGTGTCGCTGGTGCCGAACATCGGCGTCATCGGCGGGCGGGACGCCGTGTTGGTCGTGGAGACCGGGTTGGGGCCGCGCAACGCCGACCGGGTGCTGGCGTTCGCCGCCGACTACGCGCACGGTCGTCGGATCTACCTCACCACCACGCATTTCCACCCGGAGCACGCGTTCGGCGCCCAGGTGTTCGCGTCCGAGGCCACGTTTCTGGTCAACCGGCGGCAGGCCGAGGACCTGCGGGTGAAGGGACCCGGGTACCTGGAGATGTTCCGCGGGCTGGGCGAGGAGATCGCGCACGAACTGGACGGCGTCACGCTGGCCACGCCGGACGTCGTGTACGACGAGGAGTACGCGCTGGACCTCGGTGGTCGCGTCGTCGAGCTGCGTGCCACCGGCCGGGCGCACAGCCGGGGCGACCAGGTGGTGACCGTCGAGGACGTCCTGTTCACCGGCGATCTCGTGGAAACCGGGCAGTTCGCGATCTTTCCGTGGTTACCACCACGCGACGTGGACGTGTCCGGCGTCCGGTGGATCGAGGTCCTGCGGCGGCTCGCCGAGCGGTCCCCGGGGACCGTGGTGCCCGGTCACGGCGACATCGGCGGCCCGGAGCTGTTGGCCGACGCTCGCGCCTACCTGGAACTGCTGCGGGACGAGACCTGGCGGCGCCGCGACTCGGCGATGGGCGAGCCGGAGATCGTCGAGGAGGTCACGGCCCTGATGGTGGAACGCCATCCGGACTGGGCCGACCGCCAGTGGATCGCGACCGGCGTCAGCTGCCTGTGCGCGGAGCACCCGCGGGCAAGCGCGGACTGACGCGGTGGGCGCGGACTGATGCGGGCGCGGATCAGTGGGCGCCGAGCGCCGCCGTGAGCATCGCGACCAGGTCGGCGACGTACTCGTCGTGCGACAGGAGGACCGGCAGGTTCTCGTCGACGCGGCGGGCGCGGTCGGCCAGGGCAGCCGTGAGCATCGTGATCATCACCGCGATCCGTTCCAGCGCGACGCGGTCGCCGGCGATCGTCGCGCACCGGTCCTCCAGCAGGGCCAGCTGACCGGCCAGTGCCGTCCCGGCGATCGGGTCGGGCAGGTCGTGGGTGCGCACGCCGGACTGGCCGGCCAACTGGGCCGTGATGCGCAGGAAGTCGCGGCCGTCGGGCGTGTCCAGTTCGGCGGCCAGCGGCTCGACCACCGCGGCCACGATTCCGCCCAGGTCGGCGTCGGACAGCTGGTCCAGCACGGGTTTGCGCTGGTCCTCCATGCGGCGCATGTGCCGGTCGATGATCGCGGCGAGCAGACCCCGGCGGGAGCCGAAGTGGTACTGCACCGCCGAGTCGTTGGCCTGACCGGCGCGCGCCACGATCTGGCTGGTCGGCGCGCCGTCCACGCCGTGGCGGGCGAACAGGTGCTCGCCGGCCCGCAGCAGCCGGTCCCGGGTGGTTGTCGCATCGCGGGGCACGACGGCATACTAACGGCATCCGTTATTAACGGCCACCGTTAGAAAGGGGCGACCGTGCCGGTCTACGACCCGTTCGACGAGGCGTTCCAGGCGGACCCGTACCCCGGCTACCGCACCCTGCGCGACCACGAGCCCGTGCACCGGCACGCCAAACCGGCCTTCTGGGCGCTGTCCCGGTTCGCCGACATCTGGGCCGCTGTCCGCGACCCGGCCACGTTCTCCTCCGCCCAGGGCCTGACGTTCCACCCGGACGAGATCGGCAGGCTCGGCCTGGCCCCGACGCTGGTGATGCTCGACCCGCCGCGGCACGGCAGGCTGCGCGCGTTGGTCAGCAAGGGCTTCACCCGGGGCCGGGTGGAACGGCTGGCCGACGAGATCCGCGCGTTCACCCGCGACCGGATCGACCGCATGGCCGGCAAGGCCGCCGAGGGTGAACCGGTCGACCTGCACCGGGACTTCTCGTCACCGATCCCGACGTTCGTGGTGGCGCGGCTGCTCGGCGTGCCCGAGGCCGACCGCGCCCGGTTCGACCCGTGGGTGTTCGCGCTGACCAGCTTCCAGGACAACGGTTTCCAGGTCACCGACGAACCGGCGGTCGCCGCCGTCGCCGAGATGTTCGGCTACTTCTCCGACGTGGTCGCCGCCCGTCGCACGGCCCCGGGTGACGACCTGATCAGCGCGCTCACCGTCGCCGAGGTGGACGGTGAACGACTGTCCGACTGGGACATCCTCGGGTTCTGCTTCGCGTTGGTGGCCGGCGGGAACGACACCACCAGCAACCTGATCTCGCACGCCGTGCTGCTGCTGGACCGCCACCACGACCAACGGGAGCTGCTGCTGTCCCGGCCGGAACTGCTGCCCGGCGCGATCCTGGAGTTCCTGCGGCTGGAGAGCTCCGTGCAGGGGCTGGCCCGCACCACGACCCGCCCGGTGACCCTGCACGGCGTGACGATCCCGGCCGGCGAGAAGGTGTTGATGCTGTTCGGTTCCGGCAACCACGACGAACGCGAGTTCGGGCCCACCGCCGACCGGTTGGACGTCACCCGGCAGTTCCAGCGGCACCTGGGTTTCTCCGGCGGCGTGCACTTCTGCATCGGCTCGCACCTGGCCCGGCTCCAGGCGCACATCGCGCTGACCGAACTGTTCGGCCGCTTTCCCACGATCGGTGTCGACGTGTCGAACGGGCGGCGGATCCACTCCGCCTACACCCGCGGTTGGGTCAGCCTGCCCGCCGTCCTGGCGCACGCGTGACGGACACTGCTGGTCAGGAGCGGGATGGTCCGGCCACGTCCACCGGCCGCTGCGCCCGGATGCCCGCGATGACCAGCCGCAGGCCGTGCTCGAAGTGCTGTTCCGGGTGCGGCGCGGGGATGTGTGCCAGGGCGGCGTGCAGGTTCGGGTGACGTTCCCGGTCGACGGCCGCGGCCAGACGGCCGGTGTCGTCCGGTGCGGCGGCGGCCAGCTGTTCCTCGATGGTGTGGGCGACGACGTGGTAGGTGACCGTGTCGGCCGTCCACGCGGCGTCCCGAGTGGACAGGCCCGCGTCGCGCAGCGCGGCGACCATGGCCTCGCCGTAGGCCAGTGCGTTGGGCAGCGGGAAGAACACGCTGGTGAAGATGCGGGCGCCGTCGCGGTGGGCCAGCAGCGCGCGGTGCAGCCGGTGGGCCAGTTCGGCGACGCGCTCGTCCCACGGCCGCGTGCGGTCCAGGCCGTCGGCCACGCCGGCGAGCATCGCGTCGGCCATGGCCTCCAGCAGCGCCTGTTTGCTGCGGAAGTGCCAGTAGGTGGCGCCGTTCTGCACGCCGAGCGCCGTGGTCAGGCGGCGCATGGTCAGCTGGTCGAGGCCGGCGTCGTCGAGCAGGTCGAGCGCCGCGGCGAGCACCTGCTCGCGGTTGAGCCGCATGTCCCCGTCCCATCCGTTTGACGACGGCGTCCAGTATGCCGCAGACTTCAACGCCGTAGAAGTTCAACGATGTTGAAGAGGTGGGTATGCGCCGGGTCGTCGCACGGGAACACGGGACACTCCAGGTGGAGGACGCGCCGCGGCCGGAGCCGGGCGACGGCGAACTGCTGGTCGAGGTCGCGGCCGTCGGCGTCACGCTGCCCGTGGTGCGGCTCGTGCGCGAGGGTCCGCTGCCGATCCTGCCGGGCGGTGAGGTGGCCGGGCGGATCGTCGCGATCGGCCCCGGCGTGACCGGGTGGCGGATCGGCCGGCGCGCCGCGGGCCTGGCGTTCACCGGCGCCTACGCGGAGTTCGCCGCCGTGGCGGCCGCCTTCCTGACACCGGTGCCGGACGACGTCGATGACGCCGCGGCCGTGGCGCTGGTGCGTGGCGGTCAGGTCGCCCTGGGCGCCGCGCGCGCCGCCGCGGTCGGACCCGGCGAGAGCGTGCTCGTCACGGCTGCGGCAGGCGGCGTCGGCCACCTCGCCGTCCAGGTCGCGGCGGCGCTCGGCGCCCACCGGGTGGTCGCCGCCGCCGGCACGGACGCCAAACGCGCGTTCCTGCACGGCGTCGGCGTGGCCGAGGTGGTGCGGTACGGCGAGCCGGTCGACCCCGTGGACGTCGTGCTCGACGGCACCGGCGGCGACGTCCAGGCGTGGTGCCTGGACGCGCTGGCACCGATGGGCAGGCTCGTGTCCTACAGCGCCACGGGCGCCCCGGTGGACGTGAACCAGCTGCGCCTGCACGCCCGGACCGTGATCGGTTTCGCCATGGCACACTTCGCGTCCCGCCGCCCGGACGCGTACCGGCGACAGCAGGGCGAACTATGGGAGCTGTACCGGTCCGGCGCGCTCCGGCCGGCCGTCCACGCCACGCTACCGCTGGAGCGGGCGGCGGACGCGCACCGCGTCATCGAGGCACGCGCCAACCTGGGCAAGGTCGTCCTCAGGGCCGCCGCCTGCTGACCGCGCGGGCATGCGCGTCGACGAGCAGCGCGCGGGCCTGCTCCTCGGTTGCCGGACCGGGGTTGAGGATGCTGATCCAGCCCTGCTTGGCGTACACCGGATGGGGGAGTAGACGGTCCAGGGCGGTGTAGTCGACGTCGTCGGCGGGCGGATAGCCGACCAACTCGTCCAGCACCTGTCGGCCGACGGCGATGTTCAGGCGGAACACGTTGGGGCGGTTGAGGTTCGACGTCGTGTCGAAACCGGCGTAGTCGTGGGTGACGATCGTGGCGAACGGCATGCGCTGGTCGTCCGGGTTGGCGTAGCAGAACGAGTCGCCCCAGGCCACCTCGGGCGCGCCGTTGGCCTCGCTCGCCGTGACCACGTGCGCCCCGGGCAGGTCGCTGACGAACGCGATGATCGACGTGGAATCCATGCCTTCAAGTGTGTCATTGAAGTCCTCGTTGAAGGTTTTCGTCGACGACGCCCGCGGGTTAAGGTCGCTGACAGGGGGTGCGACTTGGAGAACGCCGACCGCGTTGCCGCGTTGTTGATCGAGGCGCTGAAACGCGAGCTGAGCCCGGACTGGGCGCGTTCGCACGGCCTCGAACCCTCCGATGCCGTGTTGACCCGCCTGCACGACGTGCTGGCGGAGATCCCGGCGGTCCGCGTGGCACTGGACGCCGTCGCGGACAACCTTCAACGGTACGGCTTCCCGACGGCCGCCGCCGCGAAGCGGCTCACCGAGGCACTGCGGTGGGCGCCCGACCTCGTGGACCCGGACCTGGCCGCCGAGGTCGCGGCAACCCCGCCGACGCCTCCCTCGGACCTGGACACCCCGCGGTCGGTCCCGACGTTGCCCCCGGGATACGGGACACCGGGGTCGGTCAACCAGGGCACCGGTGGTCCGCCGCCACCGCCGGACCAGCAGGGGCCACAGTCCGTCTCCGGCCGCCCGCCCGGCCACGTTCCCAGCCCCGACCACTCGACCGCCGTGCCGTACGGCGATGCGGACGACGACACGTCCGCCGACGAGGTCCCGGACCTCGCCGCGGCCGACTTACACCGCCCGGACGTGCCGAACCGGTTCCTCGTCGCGGACCTGCCGAGCCGGACACCGCTGGACGCCGACGTCAGCCTGGTCGTCCGGATCGGCACGACGTCGTCCGGCTGGGCCGCGTCGGCACCGCTGGCGCCGCTGCCCGCCGGTTGGGTCACCGTACTGGTCCAGGCGCCGGCCGGGCTCCGGGCCACCGGCCAGTTGGAGCAGGTACTGGACGTGCCCCCGGCCGGCGACTCCGCGCCGGTCCGGTTCGGGTTCCGGGCCGTCGCGCCCGGGTTGCACCGGGTGCGGGTGATGGCGTTCGCCGGTGGCACGTTCCTGGCCGAGCTGGAACTGGAGGTGTCGGTCGAACCGGGTGGTCCCGCGGTGCGGGGGAACGCCGCGGTCGCCGTGCTGGACGGCGTGCACGCGCGCCAGGGCGAGGTCACGCTCCAGGTGCGGACCGACGGCAACCGGGTCCTCTTCCAACTGCTGTCCGACAGCTACCTGTTCGAACCGGTGATCGCCGAGGCGATGGCGGGCGAGTCGCCGCCCGCCGTGGAACGGGCCATCGAGACGCTCCGGCAACTCGCGGCCGGGCGGGGGCCCTACAGCGGCGCCACCGCGCGGCGGTGGATGGCGGAGACCGGGATCGGCCTGTGGGAGGGCATCGTGCCCGCCCTGGTCAAGGAGCAGTACTGGCAACTGCGCGACCAGATCACGTCGTTCACCATCGCCACCAGCAACGACGTCATCCCGTGGGAGCTGCTGTACCCGCTGCGGCCGGGTTCGGACGACGGGTTCCTCGTCGAGCAGTTCCCCGTGCTGCGCCGCGTGTTCGGGCAGCAGCGGTGTGACCACGTCATGATCCGGCCGTGCACGTACGTCGTGTCCGGGCGGTCGCCGGTCAACACGCAGCAGGAGATCGACGCGGTGACGGCCGTGCTGGGCAGCGCCGGTGTCGTCGACGACCTGGACCAGCTGTTGGACCTGCTCGCGTCCGGCCGGTGCGGACCGCTGCACTTCGTGTGCCACAACAGTTTCTCCAGCGCCGCCGGGTCGTCGATCGCCATGCGGGGCGGTCCGTTCGTGCCCGCGCTGCTCAACAGTGCCACCGTCCGGCGCAGCCTGGCCGCACACAGCCCGCTGGTGTTCGTCAACGCCTGCCGCTCGGCGGGGACGGCACCGGAGTACACCACGATGACCGGGTGGGCGCAGCAGTTCATGGCCGCCGGTGCGGGCGCGTTCGTCGGCACGCTGTGGCCGGTGCGCAGCGAGAGCGCGGGCGCGTTCGCCGAGGCGTTCTATTCGCTCCTGCGGGCCGGTGAGCCGCTCGGCGGCGCCGCGCTGCGGGCCAGGCAGGCAGCCGTGCCGGACGGTCCGGACCCGACCTGGCTGGCCTACTCCGTCTACGGTGACCCGAACGCGTACGCGTACTGATACGGAAGGACGGTCCATGGAGCTCACGCCCACCGGTGTGCCGGTCGACAGCCTGATCGACGCCGTGAAGGCGGCCGTGCGCACGGCCGGCATCTCGGCCGCCGACCCGGACCGCACGCTGCGGGTGGCGTCCGTCCAGCTCGTCCTCAACGCCGTGGCCACGAGGCAGGCAGGTGCGAAGCTACAGTTCACGATCCCGTTCATCGGGATGGAGATCAAGCTCGGCACGTCCGTGAAGCGGGAGGACACGCACACCGTCGACATCACGCTCGTGCCGCCGGATCTCGCACCCGGCCACGAGGTGCGGGCGGGCGACGTGGACGAGGTGCTGGTCGAGGCGATCGAGACGGTTACCGCAGTGGCCGAGCACGCCGCGGGCGGTGACGACCCGTTCGTCCTGCGGGACAGCACCGTCGAGCTGACGTTCGCGATCACCGACACCGGATCGATCTCACTGGGTGTGGACGCCGAGGCCGAGAACGCCGTGACGCACACGCTGAAGATCACGTTCGCCGCGCCGTGACGCGTTCCACGGCGGAAATGAATTAGCCAAGAATGCCGTAGGGAAATTGTGCCGGATTGTCGCGCGGCCGACTTGATCGATTACCAAATCGATGCAGTGATCAGACTGACACGATTGCCGATATGCCTTCCACCTGGCCGATTGCTAACCTCAATACTTTGTCGCGGTCGGGAGGAGACACTGTCGTGGTCGCTGATGTGAATGCCGCTCTCGATGAGGCCGGGTTGAAGAATCCACGGGTGCGGGAGTTCGTGCACCACTGGATCGAGCACACCGGCGCGGACCGGATCGAGGTGGTCAGCGCCGCCGACGATGCCCGCCTGGTGCAGGAGTCGCTGGACGCGGGCGAGATCCTGCCCGCCGGGCAGGGCCGCTACTACGCGCGCAGTTACGTCAAGGACACCGCC
>DASZXM010000601.1:0-1892 GCA_035546415.1 Pseudonocardiaceae bacterium | reverse complement strand
GCGTTGTCCAGGATGATCGCGGCGGCCTTCCGGGAGATCGCGGTGTCGATGTCGTTGCTCTGCTTGGTGGGGTCGTCGTCGTGGGACAGCACGAGCGTCTGGTAGCCGAGGCGCTTCGCCTCGGCGGCGCAGGCCACCTGCTCGGCCTTGAAGAACACGTTGTCCGGCGACGGCGTGATGATCACGACCAGCTTGCTCGCCGACGATCCGCCGCCGCTGGCCGACGACGATCCGGAGCCGCACGCGGCGGCGACGAGCGCGATGAGCAGCGCGATGGGTAGAGCAACGAGTCGCCAACGGGAACCGACAGCCATTGTCCGTCCTTTCGTCTTCTGGTCAACCGGGATGCGGATCATGTGGCGACCCGCCTGTTCAGCCGCGCCTGTAGGCGTTGTTGCCCCTGTTCGGTGATGACGGCGAGCACGATGACCGCTCCCTTGACCACCGACTGCCAGAACGTGGAGACGCCCACCAGCACCAGGCCGTCGGACAGGAAGCCGATGACGAAGGCCCCCATGACGGTGCCGATGATCGTGCCGCGGCCGCCGGACAGCGCGGTGCCACCGAGCACGGCCGCCGCGATGGCGTTGAGCTCGTACGTGGTGGCGGTGTCCGGGTAGGCGGCGCCGAGTTCGGAGGTGAGCATCATGCCGGCCAGTGCCGCGCACGCGCCGGAGATGACGTAGACGGCGACCTTGACCCGGTTGACCCGGATACCGGCCAGCCGGGCGGCCTTCTCGTTGCCGCCCACGGCGAACACCCGCCGGCCGAACGGGGTGCGTGTGGTCACCAGGATCGCCGCGACGGCCACCACGATCATGATCCAGACCGACACGGGCAGGCCGAGCCAGCTGTCCACGCCCAGCACGGCGAACCCGGTGTTGCCGCGTTCCGCCGTGCCGGCCAGGTTCGGGAACGTGCCGCCGTTGCTGCGGATGTCGGCCAGGCCGCGGGCCACGTACAGCATGCCGAGCGTGGCGATGAACGGCGCCACCCGGAACCGCGTGATCACCGCGCCGTTGACGGCTCCCACTCCCGCCCCGACCAGCAGCCCGATCAGCACGACCAGGGCGACGGAGAAGAAGATCGTCCCGCCGAACCACGGCAGCCCGGTGTAGAGCAGGCCGCCGGCGATCATGCCGGCCAGCCCGGCGATCGAGCCGACGGACAGGTCGATGCCGCCGGTGAGGATGACGAACGTGACACCGATGCCCAGGATCGCGTTCACGGACACGTGTTTGGTCATCAGGATGACGTTGCTCAGCGACAGGTAGTCCTGCGAGATCGCGGCGAACACGACCATCAGCAGCACCAGCACGATCAGCGTCCGCCCGCGCAGCAGCCACAGCAGCACGCGTGCCGCGGTACCGCGCGGCGCGGGCCGGTCGGGCTGGTCGACGGCCGCGTCCTCGGTCGGCTCGGTTCTGGTCGTCATACGCGGACCTCCCCGCTCGCCGCAGCCCTGCACCTCATGCGGGAACCTCCTGGTTGTCGGGCGCCGACGCGGCCACGAGGCGCTCCTCGGTGACGTCGGCCGCGGCGAACTCGGCGGTCATCCGGCCCCGGGCCATCACCAGCACCCGGTCGGCCATCGCCGTGACCTCGGCCAGCTCCGAGGAGATGAACAGCACGCCGAGGCCGCGGTCGGCGAGGTCGGACATGACGCCGGCGATCTGCGACTTCGCGCCGACGTCGATGCCCCGGGTCGGCTCGTCCAGCAGCAGCACGGTCGGGTTGGTGAGGAGGGCGCGGCCGAGCACGACCTTCTGCTGGTTCCCGCCGGACAGCGTGGTGACGGTGGCGGCCAGGCCGGGCACCTTGATCGACAGCCGCTCCACCTGCTGCTGGGCCGTCGCCCTTGCCTTGCCGGTGGCCAGCAGCAGCCTGCGGCG
>DASZXM010000600.1:0-1732 GCA_035546415.1 Pseudonocardiaceae bacterium | reverse complement strand
GCACCTGCGCCGCCGCGGCGGCCTGGTCGAGCAGCCGCGCCACGTCGGCACCCGCCAGTCCCGCCGGCACGAGGCCGAACGCGGTCAGCGCCGAGTAGCGCCCGCCGACGTGCGGGTCGGCCAGGAACACCGCCCGGTACTTCTCGTCCGCACCCAGTTGCGCCAGCGGCGATCCCGGGTCGGTGACGACCACGATCCGGCTCTTCGCGTCGATGCCGGCGGCCGTGAACGCGTCGAAGAAGATCCGGCGATGGCTGTCGGTCTCCACCGTCGAACCGGACTTCGACGACACCACCAGCACCGTGCGGGCCAGGTCGCCGGCGAGCGCGTCGGCGACCTGGGCCGGGTCGGTGGTGTCCAGCACGGTCAGTGGCACGCCCGCCGTGCCGGTGATCACCTCGGGCGCCAGCGACGAGCCGCCCATGCCGGCGAGCACGACACGGTCCACGCCCTCGGCGTGCAGCTCGCCGCGCAACGCCTCGATCCGGGACACCAGCGGCCGGGACGTCTCGTGCAGCGACGTCCACGACAGCCGGATGCCCGCCTCCTGCTCCGCGTCAGGACCCCACAGCGTGGGGTCCTGCGCGGCCAGCCGCGATGCCACCTGCTCCGTCGCCAACTGTGCGGCGACGGCTTGTGCTTCCTCCGCGAGTTTGGGGTCCAGAACGTGAACGGCCATCTGTCCCGTCACCGACGAATCAGCCCTTCGCTTTGGCCAGCTGGTCCCGGACGCTGGCCAGCAGGTCGCCCCACGACGCCTCGAACTTCTCCACGCCCTCGCGCTCCAACGTCTCGTAGACGTCGTTGATGTCGATGCCGACGCCGGACAGCAGCTCCAGCGCCTCGGCGGCCTGCTCGCCGCGGCCGGTCACCGTGTCCCCGTCGAACGTGCCGTGGTCGGCGACCGCGTCCATCGTCTTCTCCGGCATGGTGTTCACCACGCCGGAGACGACGAGCTGGTCGACGTAGCGGGTGTCCGAGTAGGCCTTGTCCTTGGTGCCGGTCGACGCCCACAGCGGCCGCTGCACCTGCGCGCCGTCCTTGGCCAGTGCCAGCCAGTCCGGCCCGGAGTAGACCTCCTCGAACGCCGCGTACGCCAGCCGCGCGTTGGCGATGGCCGCCGTACCGCGCAGCCCGGTGGCCTCCGGCGTGCCCAGCGCGTCGATCCGCTTGTCCACCTCGGTGTCCACCCGGGACACGAAGAACGACGCCACCGACTGGATCGAGGACAGGTCGTGGCCGTTGGCCTTGGCCTGGCGCAGGCCCTCCACGTGCGCCGCCATGACGTCACGGTAGCGGTCCACCGAGAAGATCAGCGTGACGTTCACGCTGACACCCTCGGCGAGGGCGCGGGTGATCGCCGGCAGGCCCTCGACGGTCGCCGGGATCTTCACCATCAGGTTCGGCCGGTCGACCGTCTTCCACAGGTCCAGCGCCTGCGCGACGGTCTTGTCGGTGTCGTGCGCCAGGCTGGGCTCCACCTCGATGGACACCCGTCCGTCGAGCCGGCCGGTGCGCTCGTAGGTCTCCCGGAACAGGTCGCACGCGTTGCGCACGTCCGTCGTGGTGATCTCGCGGACCACCGCGTCGACGTCGGCGCCGCGCGCGGCCAGTTCCCGGACCTGCTCGTCGTACGCCTCGCCGTGGGTCAGCGCGGTGGCGAAGATCGTCGGGTTCGTCGTCACGCCCACGACGTGCTTGTCACGGATCAGCTCCGCGAGGTTGCCCGACA
>DASZXM010000599.1:0-10183 GCA_035546415.1 Pseudonocardiaceae bacterium | reverse complement strand
ACCTGAGCGTGGTGCGGGCCGGCGAGGGGGAGATGCTGCGGTTGCGGTACGTCGAGGGCTACCCGGTGCTCGGTTCCAGCCTGGCGATCAGCACCATCGGCGCGGGCGGCGGCTCGATCGCCTGGATCGACGCGGGCGGCCGGCTGCGGGTCGGCCCGCGCAGCGCGGGCGCCCGACCTGGCCCGGCCGCCTACGGGCACGGTGGGACCGAGCCGACCGTCACCGACGCGCACGTGGTCATCGGGACCCTGCCCGCATCGCTCGAACTGGGCCAGAGCGTGCTGCTGGACCGCGAGGCCGCGATCGCGGCCATGACCAGGATCGCCGAACCCCTGGGCCTGACCGTGGTGGCAGCGGCGCACGCGGTGCTGGACGTGGTCAACACCAACATGGCGTTGGCCGCCCGCCAGGCCACGGTCGCCCGCGGCATCGACCCGCGCGACCACCTGCTGGTCGCCTTCGGCGGCGCCGGTCCGCTGCACGCGGTCGACCTCGCCCGGCAACTGAGCACCGACCGGGTGCTCATCCCCGCCACCCCCGGGACGATGTGCGCGCTCGGGCTGCTGGTGTCGGATCTGCGCACCGAGTTCACCCGCACCCGCCTGATCGACGTCGACGCCGGCAACCTCCAGGTGATCAACGAGGTGTGGTCCGAACTGGACGCCCGGGCCCGGTCCTGGATCGACCAGCAGGGCCACACCGGGCTGCGGGAACTGGGCCACCGCGCCGACCTGCGCTACCGCGGGCAGGACCACTCACTGACCGTGGCCGTCCCGGCCGCTCCGTGGACGGCGACCGAGGTCGACGAGGTGCTGGCCGCGTTCCGCCACGAGCACCGGGAGCGCAACGGCTACGCCGCCGAGGACGAGGCCATCGAGATCGAGAACTTCCGTGTCGTGCCCAGCATCCACGTCGGCGGCTCGGCCACCGGCACGCCCGGCGTGCTGCCCACCGGAACCGAGCAACCGCCCGAGCCAACCGGGACCACGCCGATCTGGTGGCGCGCCGACGACGAACAGCCCACCCCGGTCTTCCACCGCGCCGCGCTGCCGCTGGGCGCCGAACTGACCGGTCCGGCGCTGGTGCTCCAGGAGGACACCACGCTGGTCGTGCCGCCGGGCGCGGCTGTGACCGTGCAGCCGGACGGCAGCCTGGTGTGCCGGTCGTGGGCGCTGGACGAAGCCGCCCCGCTGGTCGCGGCCGACGACCCGGCCGACGACGCGGTGGGGGCCGACGACGCGGTGGCGGGTACCCGGTGAACGTCGACGTCGCGATCATCGGCGGTGGCGTCATCGGCGCCTCGATCGCCTACCACGTGCGCACGCTCGGAGCGAGCTGCGCCCTGATCGACCCGGAGCCCTACCCGCGCGCTCCCTCGGCGACCTGGGCCAGCGCCGGCGGTGTCCGCTCGCAGCGGCGCGACCCGCGCGAGTGGCCGCTCACCGTTCGGGCCGCGGAGTGCTGGCCCGACCTGGCCGACGAACTCGACGCCGACCTCGGCTTCGTCGCCGGCGGCCACCTGCACGTCGTGGACGACCCGGCCGATCTCGACCCGCTGGACGCCCGGATCACCGCCGAGCAACGGGCGGGCATCCGGGTGCGGCGGCTGGACGCGGACGAACTCCGGGTCGTGGCGCCCGGCATCGACCCTGCCGCCCGCGCGGCCGCCTACACGGCGGGCGACGGGCAGGCCGATCCGCAACTGACCGGCACCGCCTTCCGTGGCATGGCGACCAAACTGGGTGCCACCACGCACCCCGAGCGGGCCCGGCGCGTCACGGTGCGGGACGGCCGGGTGACCGGGGTGGAGACCGACCACGAGCGGATCGGCGCGGGCGCGGTGATCGCCGCGGCCGGATCGTGGACGGCCGCGCTGCTGCGCGAGTGGGGCATCGACCTGCCGCTCACGTTGCGCATCGCACAGATGATCCGCACCGAGGTCGCGGACCCGGCCCTGCGGGCCACCATCACCTGGGAGGGCAAGCGGCTGTCCCTGAAGCAGACCCGGGCCGGCGACTACCTCATCGGCGGTGGTTGGCAGGGCGTCGGCTCGGCCGGTCACCACAGCTATCGCCTGGACCGAGCCGCCGTCACCGGCAGCCTGGCCGCCGCCCGAGGCGCCTGGCCGCGGCTGATCGACCTCGGCGTGGCGGCGGTGTGGTGCGGCCTGGAGTCCGAGAGCCCGGACGGTGTGCCCTACCTGGGCAGCCTGGCCGGTCTCGGCGCCCCCGACGGCCTGCACGTCGCGGTCGGCTTCAGCGGTCACGGCTTCCAGATCGCGCCCGCGGTCGGCGAGGCCATGGCCGCCCTGGTCACCGGCAACACAACCGGAGGCCTGCTGGACGGCCTCGAACCCACTCGTATCCTGACCACTCCAGCAACTGTCCACAGTGGTCAAGAAGGTTCGGTCACCTGGTCCAACGCCGGATGACCGTACGCGATCACCGCCACATCCCCACCCAGAGGCGCCACCTCGAATGATCCTCGGTTACCCCTGATCCGCTCGCGCTGTGCCCACACCGCGCGGAGAGGAGCCACCCATGTCGGCCGAAGAGTCGTTGTCCGGAACGCACGTCGACCTCGTCGACACCAGTCCGGATCCCGTCGCGTCACCTGTCCACGGCCTGCGTCGGCTGATCGTCACGGTCGCCGCGGGCAACCTCCTGGAGTGGTACGACTTCGGGATCTACGGCTACTTCGCTCTGGTGCTGTCCAAGCAGTTCTTCCCCGGGGGCGCCGCGCTCCTGTTGACCTTCGCCACCTTCGGCGTGGGCTTCCTGGCCCGTCCGCTGGGCGCGGTCGTGTTCGGGCACGTCGGCGACCGCTACGGCCGGCGGCGCGCCCTGTTCCTGTCGGTGCTGGGCATGGCAGGCGGCACCTTTCTCATGGGCTGCCTGCCCAACTTCGCGCACATCGGCTACACGGCACCCGTCATCCTGACCGTGCTGCGACTGTTGCAGGGCTTCTCGTGCGGCGGCGAGTGGGCCGGCTCGGCCGCCTACATGATCGAGACGGCGCCGGTCAACCGGCGTGGCTTCGCCGGTAGCTGGCAGGAATTCTCCCTGGTGGCGGCGCTGCTGGTGTCCTCGGGCGTCGGCGCGCTGATCAACGGCACCCTGTCCGCGAGCGAGATCGCCTCGTGGGGCTGGCGGGTGCCCTTCTTCGCCGGCATCCTGATCGCCGTCCCCGCCCTGGTGCTGCGGTTCACCGCCGGTGAGACGCCGCTGTTCGAGAGCCTCAAGGCCGAGGACCGGGTCGCGACCGCGCCGTTGAAGGAGATCTTCACCAGCACCCGGATCCCGATGCTCAAGGCGGCCGGCTTCGCCATGCTGTTCACCGTGGCCTTCTACGTGCTGCTGACCTACCTGTCGACATGGCTGGTCACCGCGGCCGGGTTCAGTTCGACCTTCGGCCTGGTCGTGGTGATGATCGAGAACGCCGTGCTGGCACTGCTCATCCCGTTCACCGGTGCCTGGTCCGACCGGATCGGCCGCAAACCGCTGCTGCTCATCTCCTGCGGCCTGTTCGCCGTGCTGTCCTACCCGATGTTCCTGCTCATGGAGCACGCCTCAGCGGTGGGAGTGATACTGCTGGGCGTGGTCTTCGCGATCATCCTGTCGCTGTTCTCCGGGCCCGGCCCGTCCGCGCTGGCCGAGCTGTTTCCCACGCGCGTCCGGTACACGGCACTGTCCATTCCGTACCAGACCGTCATCGCGATCTGCGGTGGGTTCGCGCCGTTCATCGCCACGTTGCTGATCCAGTGGACGCATCAGGCGTCCGCGCCGGCCTGGTACCTGGTCCTCTCGGCCGTCGTGACCTTCATCGCCGTCGCGACCTTCGCCGAGACCGCTCGAAAGCCGCTGACATGACCGACACAGTTCCCCGGATCGCCGTGATCGGCGCGGGCATCATTGGTGCCGCCGTCGCCCGGCAACTCGCCCTGCACGGCGCACGGGTGTGGCTGCTGGACCGCGACGATCGCGCCGACGCCACCTCCCGCATCTCGTTCGCCTGGGTCAACGCCCACCGCAAGCGCGAGCCGCGCTATCACCGGCTCAACGTGGCCGGCATGGCAGAACACCATGTGCTGGCCCGGCAACTCGATCCGCACCGCCGCTGGCACTTCCCGACCGGGCACCTGGAGTACGCGACCGAGCCGGACCACGCCGCCCGCGTCGAACAGGACATCCGTGAACTCCGTGAGCTGGACTATCCGGCCCGGCGGGTGGACAGGGCGTGGGCCCAGGCGCACGAGCCGTGGGCGCGCATTCCGGACAGCGCTGCCATCCTCGCGTTCTTTCCCAGCGAGGGGTTCGTGCTGCCCGGCGTGCTGGGCGACGCGCTCATCGACCACGCGCGGGCGCTCGGTGTCCAGGTCGGACTGAATGCGGAGGTGCTCCGGATCGTCGACCGGGACAGCCACGTGGACGTGATGGCCGCCGACGGCTCCGCACTGCCGGTCGACCGGGTGGTCATCTGTGCCGGCCGGTGGACCGAACGCCTGGCCGCCGGCCTGGGACTGCCGGTACCGCTGGTCGCGGCCGACGGGCCGACATCGGCCGCCACCGCGTTCCAGGCGCGCACCGCGCCACTGCCTGTCGACATAACCGGCGTGGTCACCACCTCGGTCGGCAACTTCCGCCCCGACGTCGGCGGCCGGCTGGTCTTCCAGGCCCACGACCTGGACGACGAGGCCGATCCGAATGTCGTGCCGCCAGCACACATCACGGCGGAGATGCGCAGCCGGCTGGCCGCCATCCTGCGCACCGGGGAGCGCGGCATCGAGGTCGACGTGGAGAGCACCATCGTGGGCAAGCGCGCCCTGCCGGTGGACGGCGTGACCATCGCCGGTTACGTCGACGAGCGGCACGCCGTGTACGCGGTGGCCACCCACAGCGGCGTCACCCTGGGACCACTGCTCGGCCGGCTCGTCGCGGAAGAACTGACCGGCGATCGGGAATCACCGCTGCTGGCCACCTTCCGGCCCGACCGGTTCGCCGGCCGTACCGATGTCCCTGCGGTGCCCAAGCTCCTGGTGCAGGGCGGCGACTGAACCTGGCCGAACCTGGCCGAGTCGCCGGGGCGACGTCGTCCGGCACCGCACCCGCCGCCGCGCGGCGTCTCACCGTGCGTCTGCGGTGTTGCCGTACATCGCGACCTGGTAGAGAGCCATGAGCGCGTCGTCGATGGGATGTGGCTGCGGCTTGCCCGAGGGGTCGAGTCTGTTCCATCGCTGGAGGTTCACCGCGACGGACATCTGTCGCTTGCCGTCCGCCCGGGTCATGGTGATCGCTCCGGCACCCCAGACGGTCCCGCCGTGGCCCCAGAAGGTGCCCTGGCCCGCGATGTCCATCGGGTGCAGGCCGAGGCCGTAGTCGATGATCTTGCCTTCCTGGGAGATGACCGGGACGGTGCGTTGCATCTGCGCCACCGACGACCGGCTGACGATCTCGCCGGCCAGCAGCATGCCGAAGAAGCGGTTGAGGTCCGCGACCGTCGAGATCAGTGCGGCCGCCGGGCCCACCCATGACATGTCGTAGACGCTGTAGTCGCGCGGCGGGTCGATCATGCCGAACCATGCCTCGTAGATCTCCGAGTGCGGTGGGGCGACGACCGGTTCGGTGGGAAGTTCGGTGTCTCGGAGTCCGGCACGCTCGATGACGTTCGCGGTGATGTACTTGTCGGCCGGGGTGCCGGTGACCTGCTCCAGGAGTTCGCCGAGGAGCAGGTAGTTGGTGTTGGAGTAGAGCCCTGGAGTGCCGCCCGGGATGCCGACCGCGGGCGCGTTGACCCCCATCTCGATCAGTTCGGTAGGGGCGAATCGCGTGAACCGGTTGTCCTCCAGGCTCTGCGGACCGGTGTCCGCCAGGTCCGGAAACGCCCTGAGGGACGGGTAGGCGTAGGGGAGATATTCGGCGAGGCCGCTGGTGTGGTTCAGCAGCATTCGGATCGTGATCGCACGACCGCGTTCGCCGGGAACCAGCCGTGGCAGGTAGTGGCCGATCGGCATGTCGAGCGCGATCTGACCGGTCTCGACCTGCTGCAACACGGCGGCAGCGGTGAAGGTCTTGGTGATGCTGCCGACGCGGTGCCGCATGTCGGCGGTGACCGGACGGCCGGTGGCGACATCGGCGACCCCGGCGGCGCCGCGCCAGAGTTGGTCGCCGTCGCGCACCTCGGCGAACAAGCCGGGCATTCCGGCGCGGTGGACGTTGTCCATGGCGGCGTTCAGCTCAACGAGATCCAGCGGGTTCCGCACGGTCGGTGTCCTTCCTCTCGACAGGTATGTGTCCGCATTATGCACGCGCCGCGTGCAACGGCAAGCGCATAGGTTATGCTGTCGTGGACGAGAGGAGTGTGATGGCAGGCCGACGGCGTTGGTCGTCCGAGGACATCCTGGACATGGCGGCCGAGTTGCTGCGCACGAGCGACGCCGAGTCGTTCAGTGTGCGCAAGCTTGCCGCGGCACTCGGGACCGACTCCTCCAGCCTCTACCGGCACTTCCGCACCAAGACCGAGCTGTTGCGCGCGGTCGTCGACCGGGTCCTCCTGGCCGCGATGGACGGCTACCGCCCCGAAGGCGACTGGAAACAACGCATCACCGCCCTGGCCCTGCGCCTGCGGGACGCCTTCGGCCAGCAGCCGCAACTCGCCGCGATCTGGGGCCGCTATGCGTCCAGCGGCACCGGTTCCCGGCTGGTCATGGACGAAATACTGCAGGCGCTGCGGACGTCCGGGCTGCCCGACGAGCAGATCCCGGCGCGCTACCACCGAATCGCGGTTCTGATCGCCGCGTTGATCGCTTCCGAGGCCGGGATCAGCGCCCTCACCCCCACGCAGCACGAGCAGGGCGCGGAACTGTTCCGCGTCGCGGTGCTGGGCGCCGCCCCGGAACGCTTCCCTGCCCTGGCCCACTTCGCCCGCGACATCCACCCGCTCGGGGCCGACCGTCGCGCGGCGTTCGAGGAGATCATCGCCGGCCATCTCGCCCACATCGACCCGGCAAACTCCTGAGACGGCCTCTCGGCCGTGGGTCGCGCCGAATGTGCGGGCGGGACGGAAAGTGACACCTGTCACGGCCTGTCACGGCTGCCGGCCCGGCGTTGTCTTGGGGTCATGACTGATCGCGACACCACCAAGGTCGTTGTGCTCGGCGGCGGTTACGCCGGTGCGCTGGCGGCCAACCACCTGTACGTTCACCCCGGCATCGAGGTCACCCTGGTCAACCCCAGGCCACAGTTCGTGGAGCGGATCCGGCTGCACCAGCTCGTCGCGGGCACCGGCTCGGCCATGACCGACTTCACAGCCGTGCTCAACCCGAAGATCCGGCTGCTGGTCGACGAAGCGGCGCAGATCGAGGCGGGACCACGGAAAGTGGTGCTGGCCTCCGGCGATGTCCTGTCCTACGACTTCCTCGTCTACGCCGTCGGCAGCACCGCGCCCGTGCCGGACGTGCCGGGTGCGGCGGAATTCGCGCTGCGCATCGCCGAAGTCCAGTACGCCGAAGAACTTCGCGAACGGCTCGTGCTGGTGCGCCCGGACGAGCCCATCTGCGTCGTCGGTGGCGGGCTGACGAGCATCGAAACCGCCGCCGAACTGGCGCAGAGCCACAAGTCGGTCACCCTGTTGTGCGGCAAGCAACTCGGTCCGTCCCTGGGCGCGCAGGGCCGCGGCTCGGTGGAACGCCAGTTGCGCAGGCTCGGCGTGCAGGTCGTCGAGTACGCGGTCGTGACCGAGGTCCGCGCCGATGCCGTGGTGCTGGCCGACGGCAGTGACCTGCCCAGCGCGCTGACCGTGTGGACGACCGGGTTCGGGGTGCCGGATCTGGCCAAGCGCAGCGGGCTCGCCACCGACGAGGCCGGCAGGCTGCTCACCGACGAAACGCTCACCAGCATCGACGACCCGGCCATCGTGGCGGCCGGCGACGCAGCGGCACCGTCCGGACAGCCGCTGCGGATGAGCTGCCAGGCCGCGCTGCCGCTCGGCGCGCAGGCGGCGAACACGGTGATCAGCCGGCTCAAGGGCACGGCGCCCGCAACGGTGAACCAGGCCTTTTTCGCACAGTGCATCAGCGTCGGTCGCGCGTACGGCACCTTCCAGATGGTGCACGCCGACGACAGCCCGCGACGTGTCCACGTCGGCGGCCGGGCTGGTGCGAAGATCAAGGAAGCGATCTGCCGGGGTGCCCTGAACTACGTTCGCAAGGAAGGCCGCAAGCCGGGTTCCTACTCGTGGATCAAGGGCGGTAAGCGGCAGGCCCGACTCGACAAGGCGGTGGTCACGGAGCCGTGACCACCGTGTGCCGGCCGCGGCCGGTGGTGAGGACTCGGCGGCTCGGTCCTGACGGTGCCGCGCCACGCCCACGGGCGTGTCAGGGCCCGTGTCAGAGGCGTGGCGGGTGGGTGTCAGGCGGCGCGCCGATGGTGGTCGCATGACAACTTCTGCGATTGCGGTTTCCGGACTGCGCAAGGCGTTCGGGGACAAGGCGGTGCTCGACGGCATCGATCTCGACGTCCCCGCGGGCACGGTCTTCTCCCTGCTGGGGCCGAACGGGGCGGGCAAGACGACGACGGTGAACGTGCTGACGACGTTGATGACGGCCGACGCCGGGACGGTGCGGGTCGCCGGGCACGACGTCGCGGCCGAACCGAAGGCCGTGCGTGCGGCGATCGGGGTCACCGGCCAGTTCGCCGCCGTGGACGAGCTGCTGACGGGGGAGGAGAACCTGCGGCTGATGGTGGACCTGGGCCGCGGACCGGCCGAGCGTGGCAAGCGGGTCGTCGGCGACCTGCTGGAACGCTTCGACCTGGTCGAATCGGCGCACAAGCCCGCGTCCACCTACTCCGGGGGGATGCGTCGCAAGCTCGACCTGGCGATGACGCTGGTCGGCGAGCCGCGGATCATCTTCCTGGACGAGCCGACGACGGGGTTGGACCCGCGCAGCCGCCGCACGATGTGGTCGATCATCCGTGAGCTGGTGGCCGACGGCGTGACCATTTTCCTCACCACCCAGTACCTGGAGGAAGCCGACCAGCTCGCCGACATGATCGCCGTGCTCGACCAGGGTCACGTGGTCGCGCGGGGTACCGCCGACGAGTTGAAGCGGCAGATTCCCGGGACCCACGTCCAGCTTCGGTTCGCGACCGTCGCCGAACTCGACGCGGCCGCCCGGGTGATCACCAACTCCACCCGGGACGACGAGGCGCTGAGCCTGCGGGTGCCCGGCGACGGCGGGACGAAGTCCTTGCGGGCACTACTGGACCGGCTCGGCGAGTACTCGCTGGACGCCGAGAGCTGCACCGTGCACACACCCGATCTCGATGACGTCTTCCTCGCCCTCACGGGCCACGTCACGGAGGTGGCCGCGTCATGAAACCCCAGTCGATCGTGATGCTGCGACGCAACGTCAAGCACATCGCCAGGAACCCGACCTCGGTGTTCAACGCCGTGCTGATGCCGGTCGTGGTCATGCTGATGTTCGTGTACATGCTCGGGCACGCGTTCAGCGTCGGTGTCGCCTACGTCGACTACGCCACGCCGGGCATGCTCCTGTTGGCCGTCTGCTACGGGCTGGGAGCCGTCGCGACGTCGGTGAACTCCGACATGACGAAGGGCATCATCAACCGGTTCAAGGTCATGGACGTCTCCCGTGGCGCGGTGCTGGTCGGTCACGTCGTCGCGAGTGTGGTGACCAACCTGATCGCCGTCGGGGTGATCATCGGGGTCGCCTTCCTGCTCGGGTTCAGGCCGTCGGCGAGCTTCGTGGACTGGCTGGGCGTGATCGGTCTCGTCGTGCTGCTCGGTGTCGCCACCGGCTGGTTCACCGTCGCGCTGGGTTTGGCGGCGAAGTCACCGGAAACGGCGGGTCTGGGCTCGGTGCCGCTGGTCATGCTGCCGTTCTTCAGCAGCGCGATCGTGCCGGCGGACAAGATGGGGGCCGGTCTCAAGCAGTTCGCCGAGTACCAGCCGTTCACGCCGATCATCGAGACCCTGCGTGGGCTGCTCGACGGCGCGCCGGCCACCGGTGACGCGATCGCCGCCCTCGCCTGGTGTGTCGGGATCGCGCTCGTCGGCTACCTGTGGGCGTCCGCGACGTTCACGAAGCGAGCGTGACCGCGACCAGTTCGTCCCAGTTCGCCCGTGTCCCCTCCCGCGTCGCCTCGGTGAACCGCGCGTCACCGAG
>DASZXM010000598.1:0-7477 GCA_035546415.1 Pseudonocardiaceae bacterium | reverse complement strand
CGTGAAGCACCTCGGCGCGGTGGCAGGCGTGCAGATCACGGCGTCGCACAACCCGCCGGCGGACAACGGGTACAAGCTGTACGACAGCACGGGCGGCCAGATCGTGCCGCCCACCGACCAGGAGGTCGAGACGGCCATCGCCGGTGCGCCTGCCAGCGTGTCGGTCGAGCGGTCGCGGACGTGGACGACGCTCGGCCCGGAGCTGGTGGAGGCCTATCTGGACCGGGTGGCGGCCGTGCCCAGGGGCACGGCGCGGGACATCCGGATCGCGCTCACCCCGATGCACGGTGTGGGTGGCGCTACGGCCGTGGAAGCGTTGCGGCGGGCCGGTTTCACCGACGTCCGGGTGGTGCGGCAGCAGGCGGTGCCGGACGCCGACTTCCCGACGGTCGCGTTCCCGAACCCGGAGGAGCCGGGTGCCGCGGACCTGCTGCTCGCGCTGGCCGCGGACAGCGGTGCCGACCTGGCGATCGCACTGGACCCGGATGCCGACCGGTGTGCGATCGGCGTGCCCGGCCCGGACGGCTGGCGCATGCTGCGGGGCGACGAGACCGGGTCGCTGCTTGGCGAGTACGTACTGTCCACTCTGGACCGCACGGTGGTCACGGATCCGCTGGTGGCCACGACGATCGTGTCGTCCGAGCTGCTCGGCGCGATCGCCAGGTCGCGCGGTGCCCGCTACGCCGAGACGCTGACCGGGTTCAAGTGGCTGGTCCGTTCCGGCGACGGCCACGGCACCGGGCTGGTGTTCGCGTACGAGGAGGCGTTGGGCCTGTGCGTCGACCCGGACGCCGTACGGGACAAGGACGGCATCTCGGCGGCGATCGCCGCGGCGGACCTGGTGGCCACTGCCAAGGCCGCCGGAAGGACCGTGCCGGAACTGCTGGACGCGCTCGCCGTCGCGCACGGCGTGCACCTGACCGAGCAGATCGCGCTGCGGTTCGAGGAGCTGCCCAAGATCGGCGCGCTCATGACCCGGTTGCGTGGCAACCCGCCGACCGAACTGGCCGGCAGCCCGGTCACGACGGAGGACCTGCTGCCCGACGCCGACGTGTACCGGTTGCGCGGCGACGGGCTGCGGGTGGTGGTCCGGCCGTCCGGGACGGAGCCGAAGCTCAAGGCGTACCTGGAGATCGTGGCGCCGGTTGGTGACGCCGCACAACTGGCGGACACGGTGCGGGCGGCCACCGACCGGCTGGCCGCCCTGCGGGCCGAGGTGGTCGGCCTGCTGTCGGACTGACCACGCCCGAACCAACCGCGCCCCGGCCGGCCACGCCCGAAACTGACCGCGCTCGCCGGCCCGCCCGCACGGCCGCGGTGCGGGTGGCTGCGATCCAGCATCGCAAGGAACGAGCCAGACCGCGCGCCCGGCCACACGGCCACCGTGCCGGCTAGCCGCCATCCAGCATCGCAAGGAACGAGCCGGGACAGCGGCCCGCCGGCCCACACCCCGCCATGCGGGTCAACTGCGATCCAGCGTGGCAAGGAACGAGTCGGGGTAGCGGGCGCCGGCGAATCCGTCCCGGGGCGCGATCTCCTCGATGCGCCTGACGTCCTCGTCGGACAGTTCGACGGTCGCGGCGGCGACGTTCTCCTCCAGGTACTGAATGCGGCGGGTGCCGGGGATCGGCACGACGTCAGTGCCCTGGTGCTGCACCCACGCCAGCGCCAACTGGCCTGCCGTGATGCCGCGTTCGGCGGCCAGTGCGGTGAGCCGGTCGAGGACGGCCTGGTTGCGGACGGCGTTGTCGCCGGTGAACCGGGGGAACTGACGGCGCATGTCACCGTCGGGCAGCTGCTCGGCGGCTGCGACGCGACCGGTGAAGAAGCCCCGGCCCAACGGCGAGAACGGCACGATGCCGACGTTCAGCTCGCGGCAGGTGGGCAGGATGGTGTCCTCGATGTCGCGCGTCCACAGCGACCACTCGCTCTGCAGGGCGCTGATCGGGTGCACCGCGCAGGCGCGGCGGATCGTGGTCGCGCTGGCCTCGGACAGGCCGAGGTGGCGGACCTTGCCGGCGGCGACCAGTTCGGCCATCGCGCCGACGGTCTCCTCGATCGGGACGGCCGGGTCAACCCGGTGCTGGTAGTAGAGGTCGATGTGGTCGATGCCCAGGCGCTTCAGCGAGGCGTCACAGGCCTGCCGGACGTAGTCGGCGTCGCCGCGCAGCCGCTGCGGTTCGCCGAGCTTGTTGACGAAGCCGAACTTGGTGGCCAGGACCACGCGGTCGCGGCGGTCGGCGATGGCACGGCCGACGAGTTCCTCGTTGGCGCCGTGGCCGTAGTAGTCGGACGTGTCCAGCAGGGTGACGCCGAGGTCGATGGCGCGGTGGATGGTGGCGATCGAGGCATCCGGGTCACCAGCCGGGCCGTAGCCGTGGCTCATGCCCATGCAGCCCAACCCCTGGGCGCCGACCTCGAGTGTGCCGAGGTGCCTGGTCGGCAATGTCACGATGCTTCTCCGATCGCGCCGGACAGCTCCGGCGTCAGGTTGCGTTCGATGTGCTCGTAGTTGGAGATCTTGTAGTCGAGGACGTCCAGGCAGAACTGGAGTTCGGCGATGCGTTCGCGCACGCCCGCGCGGTGGTCGACGAGGATCTGCCGCCTGCGGGGTTCGGTACCGGCACCGCGGTGACGCAGCTGCGCGTACTCGCGCATCATGCGGATCGGCATGCCGGTGGTGCGCAGCCGGGTCAGGAACTCCAGCCAGCCGAGGTCCGAGTCGGAGTAGGTGCGCCGGCCGCCGGAGTCCCTGGCCGGGGGCTCGACGAGGCCGATGCGCTCGTAGTAGCGAAGCGTGTCGATCGACAACCCGCTGCGTGCGGCCGCCTGAGCTATCGAGTAAGTCACCCCACGACCGTAGAAGCTGGAGTGCACTCCAGGTCAAGCCGAGACGCGGGCGATTCACCGGTCAGCTGACGCTACCGGTGTCGGTTCTCCTTGGGAACGGCCCAGTTCCGCAGGTTTTCGGCGCCGGTTTTCACATCCACCTGACCGCGGCCGACCTCGCGGACGAGCTCCAGGGCATCGTCCTCGTCGGCGTCGATCCACCAGCCGTTGATGTCGCACAGCGTCACGGCGGCGACCCACCCCAGCCGCCAGTTGCCCTGGGCGAGCGGCCTGCTGCGCACGATCGAGTCGAGCAGGGCGGCGGCCTTGGCCCAGAGCGTGTCGTACGCCTCGACACCGAGCACGGTCGCGCGCGGCCGGTGCGCGGCGGCGTCGAGCAGGCCGAGGTCACGGACGATGAGATCACCGCCGGTCACGGCGGTGGCCAGGACGAGCAGGTCACTGGCGTCGAGGTAGTCGGTCACAGGTCGGCGGGCCGGTCCGCTCAGGCGGGGCCGAGGCGGTCGAGCATGTGCTGGTAGCGCGGCAACACGCGGGTGAGCACCTCGCCGAGTTGCTCCTCCTTGCGCAGGCGGGCCCAGCGTTCGGCGAGCGCGAGCCGGACGATCTCCTGCTTGGAGCGGCCTTCGGCGGTGGCCAGCTCGGTGAGCTGGCGGTTCTCCTCGTCGGTGAGCCGGAGTGTCATCGCCATACCGCCACGGTACCAGTCTGGTATCGGGGGTGCGAGTGGTTTTGAAACGCTGTTTCGCTAAACTCGGCGCGTGCCGCGACCCAAGGTGAACGACGAGACCGTCCGCGTGCGACTGCTGGACGAGGCCGCCCGGCTGCTGTCCGAGGAGGGCCCGGCGGCACTGAACCTCAGGCGCCTCGCCGCGGACGCCGGCACGTCGACGACGGCGGTGTACTCGCTGTTCGGCGGCAAGCCGGGCCTGCTGCGCGCACTGTATCTGGAGGCGTTCGGCAGGTTCGGAGCCCGGCTGAACCAGGTGGAACTGTCCGGCGATCCCCTAACGGACCTGCGTGAACTGGGCATCGCCTATCGGGAGAACGCACTGGCCGACCCACACCTGTACGCGGTGCTGTTCGGCGGCACGATGCCGACGTACGAACCGGACCCGGACGACGAGGCGATCGGCCTGGCCACGATGGACCCACTGGTCGACGCGGTGCGCGCCGGAATGGCGAGCGGGGTCCTGGTGGCGGCGGAGCCGAGAACGGTCGCCGTGGCGCTGTGGGCCCAGGCGCACGGCTTGGTCTCACTGGAACTGAGCGGCGCCATGCCAGACGACTACGACGCGGCAGCGAACTACGTGACCATCCTCACGGCAGCACTGCGCGGCTGGCTCCGCGAGCCGACACCGCTCACCTGACCGGGCCCGAGTTCACCACGCGGCGTGTCGTCGGTCCGGCGAGAAGCGCCAGCAGAGCCGTGGGTCCGTCATACGGCTCCGTACTGGCGGTCACCCGCGTCACCCAGACCCGGGACGATGAAACCGGAGTCGTTCAACCGTTCATCGATGCTGGCCGTGACGAGCCGGACCGGCAGGCCGGAGGTACGCAGGCGATCGACGCCTTCCGGAGCCGCCAGGACACAGACCGCCGTCACGTCCGTCGCGCCCCGGTCGGTCAGCAGACGGATCGTGTACTCCATCGACCCGCCCGTCGCGAGCATCGGGTCCAACACCATCACCGGACGGTCGGCCAGGCTGTCGGGCAGCGACTCCATGTACGGCGTCGGCTTCAGCGTGACCTCGTCCCGCGCCAGGCCGACGAAACCCATCCTGGCATCGGGGATCAGCTTGTGCGCCTGGTCGGCCATGCCCAGGCCGGCGCGCAGGACGGGGACCAGCAGCGGCGGGTTGGCCAGGCGATGGCCGGTCGCCGGCGACACGGGGGTTTCGATGCGCTCCTCGCGCACCGGCGCGTGCCGGGTCGCCTCGTACACCAGCATCACGGTGAGTTCCTGCAACGCGGCACGGAAGGCGGCGTTGTCGGTCCTGGCGTCGCGCATCGTGGTGAGCCGCGCCTTCGCCAGCGGGTGGTCGATGACCAGGACGTCCATGGGGGATGACCGTACTGGCTGGGCGCCGGGAAAGCCGAACCCTCACCGTGGTCATGTCGACGGCGCACGAGCGAACTACAGCGATATATCGTTAATTGCCGATGTCGGCATGACGGTGACGCCGCCCACCCAGCGGTTGACAACGGCTTCCCAGTGGAATTTAGATAGGCTTGCCTTAGTTAATTGAGGCAACCCTGACCTGGAGAAGTGATGCTGCCGACATTCGTGATCGGGCTGCGCGAAGGCCTGGAAGCCGCACTCATCGTGGGCATCATCGCTGCCTTCCTCGGGCAGAACGGCCGGCGGGACGCGTTGCCCAAGGTGTGGATCGGCGTCGGTCTCGCCACGCTGATCTGCCTCGGTTTCGGCATCGGTCTGCATCTGCTGTCCGACTCGTTGGACTTCACCCAGCAGGAACGGCTGGAGACCGTCGTCGGCGCGTTCGCCGTGGTCATGGTGACCTACATGGTCCTGTGGATGAGCAGGCACGCCAAGAACATGAAGGGCGAGCTGCAGTCCGCCGCGACCGCCGCGCTCGCCAAGGGGTCCACCCGCGCGCTGATCATGATGGCGTTCCTCGCCGTGCTCCGGGAGGGCTTCGAGACCGTCGTCTTCATCCTCGCCGTCGCGCAGAGCAGCCAGAACTCGGCGCTCGCGCTCACCGGCGCGCTGCTGGGGATCGTCATCGCGGCCGCCATCGGGTACGGCATCTACCGCGGCGGCGTCCGGCTGAACATGGCCCGGTTCTTCAAGACCACCGGCGCCGTCCTGGTGATCGTGGCGGCCGGGCTGGTGATGTCGACGCTGCACACCGCGTGGGAAGGACAGTGGATCGCCGTCGGCCAGCAGCAGGCGCTGGACCTGACCTGGTTGGTACGCAACGGGACGCCGCTCTCGTCGCTGTTCACCGGTGTGCTGGGCATCCAGCCGCGGCCGACCGTGCTGGAAGTCATCGGCTGGCTGGTCTACGCCGTCCCGATGCTCGCCGTCGTGCTGTGGCCGCGTCGGCGGCCGCCGCGCCGGCAGCCGGCCGTGGCCGCCACACAGCCGGCCACCCAGTCCTGACGGTCGATCCTGACGATCAATGCCCACCACGGCCGATGCCCTTCGAGAACCACGAGAAACGGAGTTCCGTCGTGTCCTCACCGACATCCCGCCGCGGCCGAGTCGCCGTACCCCTGCTGATCGCGGCGACCGGGCTGCTCGCGGCCGCCTGCGTGAGCCAGCCGTCGGCGAGCGGATCGTCGTCCGCCAGTGGCGGAAACTCCGCCGGCAACGGTGACGTCAAGATCACACTGACGTCGTCCGGCTGCGAGCCGAACCCCGCGTCCGTGTCGGCGGGTGTCGTGAACTTCACGGTCGCCAACAACGGGGCGGACGGCGTGTCCGAGGCGGAGCTGCTGTCCGGTGGCCGGATGCTCGGCGAGCAGGAGAACCTGTCGCCCGGGCTGTCCGGCGGTTTCTCGCTGCACCTGGACAACGGCAAGTACCAGATCTACTGCCCGGGTGCGGCGCAGGAGAAGTACGACTTCACGGTGACCGGCACGTCGACGTCGTCCTGGAAGGACAACCCGGCTCTGGTCAAGGCCACCAAGGACTACGCGACCTGGATCACCGGCCAGGTCGGCCAGCTGGTCAGCACCACGCAGTCCTTCGTGAACGCCATCGACGCCGGCAACCTGGCCAGCGCCCAACAGCTGTACGGCAAGGCACGCGTGTACTACGAGCGCGTCGAGCCGGTCGCCGAGATCTGGGGCAGCCTGGACCTGAACATCGACGGCCGCGTGGACGACTTCGACAAGCCGAGTGACTTCAAGGGCTTCCACAAGATCGAGCAGCTGATGTTCCAGCAGAAGACGCTGTCCGGCGCGTCCGCGTACGGCGCCCAGTTGCTGACCAACGTCAAGCAGCTGCAGACCCTGGTCGGCCAGGCCACCTACCAGCCCGCCGAGATCGCCGACGGTGCGACATCGCTGGTGGACGAGATCCAGAAGTCCAAGGTGACCGGCGAGGAGGACCGCTACTCGCACATCGACCTCGTCGACTTCCAGGCCAACCTGGACGGCTCGATGGAGGCGTTCGACGTGCTGCTGCCGGCCCTGCGCAAGACCGACCCGGACCTGGCGACCACCGTGCAGGACCGCTACCAGGACGTGGTCAAGGCGCTCAAGCCCTACCAGCAGCAGCCGGGCTACCTGAACAGCGGTTTCGTGAACTACGCGACCGTCGGCGACGCCGCCCGCAAGCAGCTGTCGCAGGTGGTGAACGCCTTCGGCGAGGAGATGTCGAAGGTCGCCGCCAAGGTCGCCTGACCGCGCAGAACTCCGAGGGAGAGAGATGACCGAGGACACCGGGGGCGTTTCCCGGCGGACGCTGCTCGCCGGGCTCGGGGTGCTCGGCGCGGCGGGAGTGGCCGCCGGCGGTTTCGCCGGTGGCTACGCCACCGCCGCCACCGGGTCGGACAACGGCCCGGACACCGGGTCGGCGGCCGACCAGATCGTGCCGTTCCGCGGCGCCCACCAGGCCGGGATCACCACCGCGCAGCAGGACAGGATGCTGTTCGCG
>DASZXM010000597.1:0-8244 GCA_035546415.1 Pseudonocardiaceae bacterium | reverse complement strand
CGAGCGGACGGCGGCGGAAGCCGTTGCCGCCGCGGAACACGCGGTCGCCGATGCGGACCAGCGGGTCGTCGAGATCGACCGCGAGCACCGCGCCGCCGCGCTGGCCGTCGACCTGCACGTGGGCCAGCCGTGCCCGGTGTGTCAGCAGAACGTCGGCACCCTGCCGCACCACGACGTCGGCGCCGACGTCGGCAAGGCCCGCGCCGCTGCCGACGCGGCACGCAAAGCCCTTGCCGCGGCACAGAAGGAGCACGCCACGGCTGCCCGGCGCACGGCCGGTGCGCAGGCCGCGGTGACGGCGGGGGAGCAGCAGTTGGCGCAGCTCACCGCGCAGCTCGACGGCGCGCCGCCACCCACCGACGTGGAGCAGGCGATAGCGCGGCGCGAAGCCGCCGACACGGCCGTCGCGGCCGCCCGCACGGCTGCCCGCGCGGCCCGCACGGCGCTGGACAGGGCAAAGAGCGACCGCGCCGGCCTGGCCCGCACCGAACAGCAGGCGTGGACGCAGCTGCGGGCCAGCCGGGACCGGTTCGTCGCGCTCCAGGCCCCGGCCGTCGACGACGCGGACCTGGCGACCGCGTGGGACACACTCGTCACGTGGGCCCGCGACCAGCGGGACACCTTGCAGGCCAAGGCCGGTGAACTGGAGGCCGCCGAGGTCGCGCTCCGCGACCAGGGAACGGCCGCGGCCACGACGCTGACCGCGCTGCTGCGCGAGCACGGCGTGGAGGTCAGCGCGGCCGCGAAGGCACCCGTCGAACTGGCCACGCATCGCGAACGCGCCAGCCGCGACCTGGACGACCTGCGGGCCCGCAAGGAGGCCACCGCGAACGCCGCCGACGAGGTCACCCGGTACAAACGCGACCAGGAGGTCGCGGACATGCTCGGGAAGCTGTTGAAGTCCAACAACTTCGAGGCGTGGCTGTGCGCGGAGGCACTGGACTCGCTGGTGATGGAGGCCTCCCAGACGCTGCTGGACCTCTCCGGCGGCCAGTACGAGCTGTACCGGGGCGACAAGAACGAGATCACCGTCGTCGACCACAACGACGCCGGCACGCACCGCCCGGTGAACACACTGTCCGGCGGCGAGACGTTCCAGGCGTCGCTGGCACTGGCCCTGGCGCTGTCCCGGCAGGTCGTCGACCTGTCCGGTGGCAAGCGGGACCTCAACTCGATGTTCCTGGACGAGGGTTTCGGCACGTTGGACGACACGACGCTGGACACGGTCGCGGCCACCTTGGAGCGGCTGGCCAGCGAGACGGACCGGATGGTGGGCATCGTGACCCACGTGCCGGCGCTGGCCGAACGCGTCCCGGTGCAGTTCGCGGTGCGCCGCCATGGCGCGTCGTCCACGGTCACCCGGGTCGGCGTGTGATGGTGGACCGGTGACCGCACTGCTGACGCCCACCTCGTACACGATCGACCCGTGGGACCCCAGCTACGGCGTCGCCGCCGGTGACGAACTGGACGGCCGGGAGTCAACGGCCGAACTACAGTTGGACGTGGAGCTGCCCGCCGCCCAGTGGCGGCCGCTGGCACCGCCGGACGACGTGAAACGGCCGTCGTCGCTGCTGTTCCTGGACGGCGTGCAGCGGATCGACGCCCGCCTGTGGGTGCACGGCGCCGAGCCGCAGCCGCTGCCCGGGCTGGTCGCGTCGCTGGCCGCCGGCCTGGTGTGCTGCGACGGCGAGGCACACCTGATCGACGTGCGGGTGGACCGCAGCCTGTACTCCGCCGTCGAGGCGACGACCGACCTGCGCACCGGCCACGCCACCTACGTGGCCCGGCGGACCAAGGCCGGCCTGCCCGGCCTGCAGGCCGGCGTGGGCCAGCGGCTCGCCGAACTGGAGGCCGAACTCGCGGCCACCTGGCGGGACGGCGGCGTCCAGGACGACCTGCTGGTACTGGACGGCCCGCTGCGCGGCCGCCAGCACCTGGCCCGCACGGTCGGCTACGTCAAGACCCACCACGCCACCTACCTGCCCCAGGCGCAGGCCGAGGTCATCGCGTCACTGGAGGCCGGACAGCGCAGCCCGGTGTTCCTGATGGGCACGTCCTGGGAGCGCCACTCGTGGTATCTGCGGCTGCCCGGCAACGCGGCCATGCCGTGGTCGGCAGTGGTGCGTCTGGAGTGTTCGCCGGATCTGTCCGTCGACGAGGTCGTCGCACTGGCCGACGTCACGGCGACCGTGCTGCCGCCGCTGGCGTCCACACCGCACAAGGACTCCCGCGCCCCGCAGAACCTGGTGCCGATCGGCGGTCTGGAAAGACAGCTGCGACACCGCCTGGGCGACGCCGCACTGCTGTACCGTTCATTGCGCGCGTCACTGATGAAGTAACTCGCTCGTGGGGGGTGAGCACCTGTGGGTCTCACGTGTCTGGTCACAATTCACGGGATCGGCTTCCAACAGCCGCCGGAAGGCGGTCAACCCGGCTATGCGGACACTCTGCACGCTTCGCTCAAACAGTTGCTGGGTGACCGGCTGAGCGACGATCCGGAGGGTTCCGGCCCGATCTACATCCAGAGTTGCGCGGAGAACGTCACGACGGACGGCCTGAACCGGCTGTCCCGGCCGCTCGCCCGGCCGGGTACCGACATCACACACGTGGCGCTGGTGTACTCGGACCTCGCGTTGGAGCATGCCCGTCGGTTCGGCGCGCTGATGGACTCGCTGGCCAGGACGGTCGTCGGGTTCCACGACTACGCCACTCCGCTGGGCGCGGCCGAGATGCTCGGCGAGGACCTCCTCGCGCTGTTGCACCACGCCCACCCGTCCCCGGGCCTGACGCCGCGCACCGACATCGAACAGCCCGGCATCGTCCACACGCTGTTACCCGCCAAGGCCGCCGTGGCCCGGCCGTCACCGCTGACGGTCGTCATCGACGACATCGCGTGCTACGTGTGCCGCAACGACATGCGCGAGCGGTTGCGCGCGTTCATCCAGGCCACGCTGGAAACCCTCGACGAACGCGTCGACCGGATCGTGCTGAACACGCACAGCCAGGGCACGGTCGTCGGATTCGACGTGCTCACCCGGTACCTGCCGGACACGATCGACACGCTGGTCACGGCGGGCAGTCCGCTGCGCAAGTACGTCGACCTGTTCCAGTGGGGCGACCACACCGGCAAGGTGGGCGAGCGCGTCACGGCAGGCGGCCTGACGTGGATCAACGTGTACGACGCCCGCGACCCGGTGGCCGATCCGCTGCGCCCGTCGGTGGACTGGAAGCGTGGCCGGGACCTGCCCGCCGACGACACGGCGACGCTGTTCCGGGTGACCAACCCGGCGTGGTGTTCGACGCGGACCACCGACTGCCCGATGACCGACGAGCAGGTGGACAACGTGGCGAACGTGGCCGGCGGTGGCCTGCGGGCGCACGCTTACTGGGACAACGACGTGGAATTCGTCCCGCTCCTGGCAAAGCTGCTGTAGTCCCGGTTACCGTGCCCTGGTGATCTCATCCGGGCAACTGGTCGGGCTGGTCCTGGCCTGCACGTTGATCATCGTCGTGCCGGGTCCCAGCGTGCTGTTCATCATCGGCCGGGCGCTGAGCTACGGCAGGCGCACCGCGCTGTTCAGCATCCTGGGCAACAGCATCGGCAGCTACCTGGCGGCCGTGTGCGTGTCGGTCGGGCTCGGGCCGCTGTTGCAACGGTCGGACGTGCTGTTCCAGACGATCAAGCTGCTCGGTGCGGCCTACCTGGTGTGGCTGGGCGTGCAGGCGTGGCGGCACAGCGGGGACGACATGGTGACCACGTCGGCCGGGTCACCGGTGCAGCCGCCGTGGCGGTCGCTGCGCACCGGTGTGGTGGTGGGCGTGACGAACCCGAAGGCGTTCATCCTGTTCGGCGCCGTCCTGCCGCAGTTCGTGAACCGGCCCGCCGGGTCTGTGCCGCTGCAGATGCTGGTCCTGGCGGTGTTCCCGATCGCCATCGGCCTGGTCACCGACACCGGTTGGGGTCTGCTGGCCGGCCAGGCACGCGAGTGGCTGTCCCGCACGCCGCGCCGGATGACGGTGCTGGGCCGTGTCGGTGGCGTGTCCATGATCGGCCTCGGCCTGTCGGTCGCGGTGACCGGACGGCACGACTGACGACCACGCTGACGCGGTTGGGGACGGTTTCGGGCCCGGTCAGGTGAGGGCGACCGCCAGCGTGTCGGAGGAGATGTTCGCGCCGCAGGACACGACCGCGACTCGTTGGCCGGCGACGGTCGCCGCGCGGGCCGCCGCGAACGCGACCGCCGCCGATCCCTCCACCAGGACGTGTTCGGTGTCGATCACCGATCGCAGGGCCGCCTTGATGTCCACCTCGTCGACCAGGACCCACTCGTCGACCAGGTCCCGGCACAGGTCCACCGTCACCGAGCCCACCTCCAGGTTGCCGGCCGTCCCGTCGGACAGCGTGGGCAGGCCGTCCACCTTGACCACCTCGCCTGCCTGCACCGATGCGTACATCGCCGGGTCCAGCGTCGGCGACGCGCCGACCACGCGGATGTCCGGCAGGTACTGCCGCAGCACCGACGCGGTGCCGCTGATGAGCCCGCCGCCGCCGACGCTGACGAAGACCGCGTCCAGCCCCAGGTCGCCGATCTGTTCCACGATCTCCACACCGACCGTGCCCTGGCCGGCGATGACGTCGGCGTCGTTGTACGGCGGGATGTAGGTCAGTCCGTGCTCGGCGGCCGACTCGCGCGCCATGATCTCCAGTAGGCCGGAGTCCGTGCCGATGCTGCGGATCTCCGCGCCGAACCGGCGCAGCGCGGCCACCTTGCTCGCCGACGCGTTCTCCGGCACGAACACCATGCACCGGCCGCCCAATCGCGCGACCGCGTTCGCCACACCGAGGCCGTGGTTGCCGGTGGACGCCGTGACGACGCCCTGTGCGCGCTGCTCGTCGGTCAGCGTGAGCGCCTTCGCCAGCGCGCCGCGCGCCTTGAACGATCCCGTGACCTGGAGGTGCTCACACTTGACCAGCACCTCGGCACCCAGTTCGTCGCTCAGCGCGCCGAACCGCACCAGTGGCGTGACGGGCAGGTACTCGTGCAGCAGCGGCGCTACCAGCGCCGACCTGCTGGCGATCGACGTGGGCGTCAGCGGTTCCGTGATCTCCTCGGTCATACCAGCAGCATAGGTACACGGGTGTGATTACCGCTGGTTCCATCGGCGGTACGCAGGGCAACGCCGGGCATTTTACGCTGAAAAGACGGAAAAGCGGATTGGACCGATATGCCTGGGAGCGCTGGTGAGCGGCCATAGCAAGGCGCACGTCGTGGAGGTCGAGCCGTCCGGGGCCCGCTGGATCAAGAGTTCCGCGTCCACCGGCAACAACACGAACTGTGTCGAAATCGCCGTCGTCGGAGAAACCGTTCTGGTGCGGAACTCCAGACACCGCTCTGGTATGTTGATTTTCCCGGCTCCGAGCTGGCAGGCATTCCTGCCTCGTTGAGCCCGTCCTCCCGGTAGGACCAACCCCCTTCGTGTGGTTTCCGCGCGGTGGACAGTTCTTCGCGTGCTTGACATCTTATTGTCAGTTAGCATCATGCAGTCCACAATCGGACACATACGATATGCCTGCCATCAGCGAGCTCGCTACCATGTTGCCATGTGGCAGGTTGCGGCTTGCCACCCACCAGGGAGGATCTATGCCCACCGGTGACAACCCGGTCAGCCAGCAGCGGAAGCTCAGGGCCGAGCTGCGTCAGCTGCGCGACGCGCTCGGGCTGACGCAGAAGGACGTTGCTGACGCTCTCGACTGGTCACCGTCGAAGCTCATCCGGATCGAGAAGGGCTCGGTCGGCGTGTCCGTCACCGACGTCCGGGCGCTGTTGCAGCACTACGGCGTCACCGACGCCGGCCGGGTGGCCGAATTGGTGGGCATGGCCAGGGCGAGCAAGAAACCCGCCTGGTGGCACGAATACCGCGACACATCGACGCCCCAGTTCCTGACGTTCCTCGGCTTGGAGGCGTCGTCGATCCGCATCCGCCAGTTCCAGGGGCTGGTGATGCCCGGCCTGCTACAGCACAGCGACTACGCCGCCGCCCTGGTCCGCAACCCCAACCCGGACCCGGTCGTGGCGGACCGGGCCGTGCAGATCCGCATGGCCCGCCAGGAACTGCTGGACGACGAGGACCGCGAGTCGTTCTTCATCATCGACGAAGCCGCGCTGCGCCGGGTGATCGGCTCGCCCGCGGTGATGGTCACGCAGTTGCGCAAGCTGATCGAAATCGCCGGGAAACCGAATGTGACCATTCAGGTCGTGCCGTTCTCGGCGGGTGCGCACATGGGCATGAAGGGCTCGTTCGTGATCATGGAGCTGTCCGATGCCAAGGACGACTACGCGATGCTGTTGGAACAGCCCTATGTGGACCGACTGATCGAGGAAGCGTCGGTCGAGACCAGGGAGTACATCAACATCTTCCACGAGCTGGAGAAGATCTCGCTGCCCCAGGCCGAGTCGCTGAAGCTGGTGGAACGCGTGCTCACGTCGTTCGAGGAGGAATCATGACCTGATCGTGAACTGAGTGGCTCCTGCTGTCACAGGAGCCACTCGGAATTGGCTGGTTCTCCGATTCTGCGCTGGATGGGCAGGGAGTCGGTGCCGTCTATTACCGTACTGGCGCCGACCACCTCGCGCCATATTCGTTTGATAGCGGAAATAACACTGGGGGCGGTGGTCATGAATGGCGATGTCGATGGTCCGGATCCGGTTCCCGGATCACTGTTGGCGTATCTGGGCGACGAACCGCGGGCGTCGCTGTTGAGTCGGGGTGTGCCCGCGTCCTTCGCCGCGGACGACGTCCTGCTGCGCTGCGGTGAGCAGACCGACCACGTGCTGATCGTGCTGCGCGGCTGGGTCCGGGTGGCGGTGCGCGCCAGGGACGGTCAGCAGTTGCTGGTGGGACTGCGCGGTCCCGGCGACATCGTGGGGGACCTGGCCGCCCTCAACGCCCTGCCGCGCATGGCGACGGTGTGCGCGGTGGACGACGTGCACGCCGTGCGGTTGACCGCTCAACAGTTTCAGGCGTGTCTGCGGCGGTACCCGGATGTGGTCAGCGCCATGGTCCAGCAGATGGCGATGCGGCTGCGAGAGGCGGAAGCTGTTCGGGTGAACCTCGCGACGCTGGACGTCAGCCGCCGGGTCGCCGCGTACCTGGACCGGCTGGGCGACCGGCACGGCGTGCGCGGCACGGACGGTGTCGTGATCGGAATGCCGTTGACGCAACAGGACATCGCAAGCCAGGTTGGGGCCTCGACGCGAGCGGTGTGCCGATCCATGGCCCTGTTGCGGGAACGGCGGCTCGTCGCGACGAGCCGCAGGCGGATCGTCGTGATGCGACCGGACGCGCTGCGCTCCCTGGCGCACCGTGCGCCGGACGTCGAACAACACAGATGACAGGCGACGTCGTCCTGCGGTTCACTACGGCCGATCCTTGGTCGGGGAGTGTGTTTCTTGTACGGGGAGGAGAAGGAACTCATGGGACACATCAGGGCCGACTGCCCCCATTTCCGCCCGGGTGGCGAACCATGAACCGGCTGAGCCCTGGGGCGCCGCACCACAGGGCGATCTTCGCCGTCGACATCGAGTCATCGACGACGCGCAACAACATGGCCAAGGCCACGTTGCGCGACGCCATGTACGAAATGGTCGAGCGCAGCCTCGCGGACAGCGGCATCACGGCCGAGTACCGCGACCCGCTGGTGGACCGCGGCGACGGCATCCTCGCCCTGATCCGCCCGGTGGACGAGGTGCCCAAGACGCTCCTGCTGTCCGGCGTGGTCCCCACGCTGGCCGGTCTCCTGGCCGAACACAACGAGGCACGCCCCGACCAGCGCCTCCGACTGCGCGCGATCGTGCACGCCGGCGAGGTGCACCAGGACGTCCGCGGCAATTTCGGTGAGGCGCTGGACGTCGCGTTCCGCTTGCTCGACGCGGCGGCGGTCAAGCAGGCGTTCCGGATGACCACACTGCCGCTGTTGCTGGTCGTGTCGGACGACATCTACCGGTCGATCGTCCGCCAGGGCTACGACGGCATCGACCAGCGGGCTTTCTCGCCGGTGGCCGAGGTGCTGGTCGCCGAACAGCGCCACTACGGCTGGGTCTGCCTGCCGAACACGAGCGTGACGAGCCTGTCCGACGCGTACGTCAAGCCGGTCGCCGCTGGGCGCATGGTCAAGGCCGTCCACCGATTCGAGGATCGAAAGCACGTGGTCTGACGACGGCGCCGTCGCCGGGGGACGGGGCT
>DASZXM010000596.1:0-1954 GCA_035546415.1 Pseudonocardiaceae bacterium | reverse complement strand
GTAGATGCGCAAGAAGATCCACTGCGTCCACCGGTAGTACGTGACGTCCGTGGTCGCGATCCGACGCCGTTCGTCGTGTCCCAGGCCCAGCCTGCGGATCTGCCGCAGGTAGCGCTGGATGTTGTCCTCGGTGGTCTTGCGCGGGTGCTGGCCGGTGGTCACCGCGTACTGCTCGGCCGGCAGGCCGAACGCGTCGAAACCCATGGTGTGCAGCACGTTCCGGCCGGTCATCCGGTGGTAGCGCGCGAACACGTCGGTGGCGATGAACCCCAGCGGGTGGCCGACGTGCAGGCCCTCACCCGACGGGTAGGGGAACATGTCCTGCACGAACAGCTTGTCCTCGGGCAGCGGCCGCGCGGCCAGCGTGCCGACCGGGTTGGGAGCGTGGAACGAGCCGTGCTCCTCCCAGTACTGCTGCCACTGCCGTTCGATCTCACCGGCCAGCGCCGCCGTGTACCGGTGGGCCGGAACGGCGTCGGTGGTGGTCGCGGTGGTCGCACCGTCGGTCATCGCTGGAATCCTCCTGGTCAGCTACCTGCTCCGAACAACAGAAAACCCCTCAGGCCACGTAGCAGGCCATGAGGGGTTGCCGCGCCAACCTGTAACGGCGGTCAGCGCGGCTGGGTAAGGAGCAGGCTCGCCGTGCTCATGGAAGCAGAATAGCGTACGGCGGATGACGAGCGCTGGCACTATCCGCAGCAGGTGGACGTTGATCACGCTCACGTCGGTCACCCTGGTCACGGCCTGTTCGACGGCCCCGGACCAGCAGGCCGCCCAGGCGCCGGTCACCACCGTGACCACGGTCGCCGGGACCGCGCCGAGCACGGCTCCGACCGCGGACGACTGGATCACCTACCACCACGACAACACGCGCACCGGCGTCGCCGCGCACCTGGCCCGGGCCGGCACCCTGCGCCAGGCCTGGCACACCGACCTGGACGGCGCCGTGTACGGCCAACCCCTCCTGGTCGGCGGCACACTGCTGGCCGGCACCGAGGGCGACACCGTGTACGCGCTGGACGCGGACACCGGGAAGGTGCTGTGGTCGACCCACGTCGGCACCCCGCAACCGCTGTCCGGCCTGCCGTGCGGCGACATCGACCCGCTGGGCATCACCGGCACCATGGCCTACGACCCGGCCACCCACCGGGTGTTCGCCGTCGCGGAGACGGTCGGCGGCGCGCACACCCTGGTCGGCATCGACGTGCACACCGGCAAGGTCGAGGTGCACACGGCGGTCGAGCCGCCCAAGGGCGACCGGCTCGCGCACCAGCAGCGCGCCGCGCTGACCGTGTTGAACGGCCGGGTGTACGTCGCCTACGGCGGTCTGGCCGGCGACTGCGCCCAGTACATCGGCTCGGTCGTGTCGGTCACCACGGCCGGCACCGACCGGTTGAGCTACGCGATCCCGACCACCCGCGAGGCGGGCATCTGGGCGCCCGGCGGCGCCGTGGTCGCCGGGAGTTCGCTGCTCTACTCGGACGGCAACGGCGAGTCGACCAGCGGCGGCTACGACGGCAGCGACTCGGTGATCGCGCTGGCGCCCTCGACGCTGGCCAGGACCGACCTGTTCGCGCCGAGCACGTGGCCCCAGGACAACGCCGACGACCTGGACCTCGGCTCGTCCAACCCGGTGTCGATCGGGCCGTGGGTGTTCGTGGCCGGCAAGCGCGGCACCGGCTACGTGATGCGCGCCGGTCACCTCGGCGGCGTCGGC
The DNA here is from genome assembly GCA_035546415.1 of Pseudonocardiaceae bacterium. Taxonomy (GTDB): domain Bacteria; phylum Actinomycetota; class Actinomycetes; order Mycobacteriales; family Pseudonocardiaceae; genus DATEPR01. Next base: position 237 of record DASZXM010000596.1, on the reverse strand, counting down.
GGCCAGGTCGCGCAGGCCGAGATCTGCAAGTCGTTCGGCGGCGCGTCGGTCGACGGGACGACGGCGTACGTGCCGTGCACCGACGGCCCCCGCGCGGTGACCATCGACGACGACGGCACCCCGCAGGTGCGCTGGCACGCACCGGTCACGGCGAACGGCGCGCCCACTGTCGGCGGCGGCGCCGTCTTCGTGACCGACTACCGCAACGGCACGCTGTACGCCCTGAACGAGGCGACC
>DASZXM010000595.1:0-3974 GCA_035546415.1 Pseudonocardiaceae bacterium | reverse complement strand
GAGTCCCTGCGGGCGTTCGACATCGTCTACGTCATGGGGGGCAACAACGGTGCCAAACCGGGCCTGGAGCTGTTGTCGCTGCTGATCACGAACAACATCCTCGGCGAGTCGCCGCGCATCGGGTTCGGCTCGGCGCTGGCGGTGGTCCTGCTGGTCATCTCGCTGGTCGTGATCATCCCCTACCTCTGGCAGACCTTCCGCAAGGAGCGCACGTCATGACCGCCCAAGCATCTGTTCCCGTCGTGGGGGCGTCATGACGACGAGCGATGTCGCCGTGGTGCGCACGTCGTGGCCGGACTCGTCCGAGGGCGTGAAGACGCGCAAGAAGGGCGTCCGGCCGGCGCGGGTCGTGCTGCACATCTTCCTGGCGGTCACCGCGATCGTGTGGCTGGTTCCGTTGCTGTGGGCCGTGTACACGTCCCTGCGGTCCTATGCGGACACGTCACAGCACGGCTACCTGTCCATCGCGCACGGCCTCACGTTCCAGAACTACACCAACGCGTGGAGCCAGTCGGACCTGCCGCTGTACTTCTGGAACTCGATCCTGATCACCGTGCCCGCGGTCCTGCTGACGCTGGTGTTCTCGTCGTTCGTCGCGTTCTTCGTGTCCCGGTTCGACTTCCGGCTGAACCTGGCGCTGCTGATGCTGTTCACTGCGGGCAACCTGCTGCCCCCGCAGGTCATCATCACACCGCTGTACCGGTTGTACCTGCTGATGCCGCTCCCGGCGACGATGAGCGACTCGCAACTGATGTACAACTCGTACTGGGGTGTCATCGCCATCCACGTGGCGTTCCAGACCGGCTTCTGCACGTTCGTGTTCAGCAACTACATGCGCACGATCCCGAAGGAGATCAGCGAGGCGGCCCTGGTCGACGGCGCATCGGTGTGGCGGCAGTTCTGGCAGATCATCCTCCCGCTGTGCCGACCCGCGTTCGCCGCCCTGGCCACGCTGGAGTCGATCTGGATCTACAACGACTTCTTCTGGGCGCTGGTCCTGTTCGCGACGGGCAGCAAACGCCCGATCACGTCGGCACTGGCGAACCTGCAGGGTCAGTTCTTCACCAACCAGAACCTGATCGCGGCGGGCGCACTGATCACGGCCGTTCCGACGCTGATCGTGTACCTGCTGTTGCAGCGGCAGTTCATCTCCGGCCTGACGCTGGGGTCGAACAAGGGCTGAGTCCGGCATCGGGAGCCGGGTCGTCCCTTCGGGCGGCCCGGCTTTCGCATGCCGCCGAGCGCCGGACCGCCAACCGATATCGAATCGTGCACTCCGGACGATCGACTACTCGACGTCACGACACTCTGCTCGATCGAGTGGTTTTAAGACCTATTCGATGAATGGTGCCTACCTCGCATTCAGTTCACGCTGACCACACCAGTGGAAAGGGGACCACCATGCGTGGCACAAGAACGTTCCAAGTGGCACTGCTCGTCGCCGGCACCGCGGCCGCGCTGCTCACCGCCGTGCCTGCCTCGGCCACCGCCGCCGGGACCGCCTCCGCAGGCTCGGCCAGTATCGTCCGCAACAACAGGACCATCCCCGTCGCACCGGTCGCCCCGTGCAGCCTCACCGGCCACAGGCAGGGGTCCTCCAGCGGAGCCAGCAAGAACGGACTGGTCAGCTTCGGCCCCGCCAGCTCCACCTGCACCCGGGACCAGCAGGCGCACACCAGTTCGGCCACCGTCAAGGGCAGCGACTTCGCCCTCTCCGCCCTGCAGAAGTACGGCGGCCCGCTGATCAGGATCAGCACCTACCAGGTCAGCTGCACCGCCACCCAGCACGGCACCAACGCATCCTGGTCGTTCGGTGGCCTCACCGGTCTGACCGTGCCCCAGCAGATCCCGCAGAACTACACCGTCAAGGTGAAGTCGGGCAACCGGCTCCTCGCGAAGGTGATCCTGAACGAGGTCATCTTCCCCGACCCGAACGACGGCAGCATCACGCTCAACATGATGCACATCGTGCTGTTCCCGAACGGAACCCCGCCGCACACCACCGCCCTCAGCGGTGACGTCTACGTCGGCTCGACCGCCTGTTCGCCGACCGTCTGAATCTCCGCCGAATGTGACCACAGCCGCCACGCCCGCGGCGCAGGGTGGTCATGATGGGAGCCGGCCTCGGCGAACCGCAGCCTGATGCGGGCCCCGCCGAGCCGGCCCCTGTCGACGTGGATGGTCCCGCCGGTCGCCTCCACAGCGTGCCGGGCGATGTCCAGGCCCAGGCCGGTCGACCCGCCACCGCTGGTCCCGCGCCGCAGCGCCGCCTCACTGTCCGCGATGCCGGGACCGCCGTCCTCCACCACCAACGTCACCCATCCGGCGTAGGACACGACGGTCGCGGCGAACGGCGTCCCGGCCGGTGTGTGGCCGAAGACGTTGCCCAGCAGGGAGTCGACGACCGCGCCGACCTCCTTGTCGGGCAGGCCGACCAGTGCCTCCGCGACGTCGCAGTCGAAGCGGCAACCGCGACCCTGGTGTTCGGCCAGCGTCGACCAGAACGCCATCCGGTCGCGCACCACCTTCGCCAGGTCGCACGAGTCCGACGGCATCCGCGTGGCCCGCTCCGCCGTCCGGATCAGGTCGTCGACGTCCGTCTCCAGCGCCGACACGGCATGCCGGACCCGCTCGGCCACCGGGCCGACGCCGATCGACTCCGAGTCCAGCCGCAACGCCGTCAGCGGGGTGCGCAATCGGTGGGACAGGTCGGCGACGAACTCCCGTTCGCTGGCGATCAGCTGTTCGACCCGCGCCGCGATCTGGTTGAGCGTCCCGATCAGCTCGGTCACCTCGGCGGCACCGCTCGCCGGCACCGCCACACCGCGCCTACCCTCGCCGATCGTCCCGGCGGCCGCCACGATCGCGCGCACCGACGTCACCAGCGGCCGGGTCCGCCACCACCCGACCAGCGCGGCCACCGCGATCGCCACCACCGCGCCGCCCGCCACCAGGTCCATCCGGGCCAGCCACGGTGCGGCCACGTGCCAGCGCGGCAGGAACACCTCGACGACCGCGACACCCTCGCTCAGCCGGACCGGCGTCAGCACCGCGACGCCCCCGGCCGCGTCGAACCGGCCGCCCGCACCCGACCGCTGCACCGCGTTCACGTCGGCGGCGGCCGCGTGCCCGGCCCCGATGATCCGCCCGGCCGGCAGGTAGACGGCCAGGTCACCGGCGGCCCCGGCCGGCGTGCGACCGACGGCGGCCCGGATCACGTTGCCGTCCACCGGCTCGATGACCTCGTCCGCGACCAGCTGCGCCTGCTCGTCGGCGGCCGTCGCCGACGCCGCGCTCAGGTCCCGCCACTCCAGCACGCCGAACAGTGCCACCAGCACCACCGCACCCGCCGTGGCGGCCAGCAGCACGGCCCGCAGCAGCGTCCGCGTCACCCGGGGACCACCAGCTTCAGGCCGACGCCGCGCACCGTGTGCAGGTAGCGCGGGTTGGCCGCGCTCTCGCCGAGCTTGCGCCGCAGCCACGACACGTGCACGTCGATCGTTTGGTCGTCGTTGACGTGCCGCTGCCGCCACACGTCGTGGATCAGGTCCCGCCGCGACACGACGCTGCCCGGCCGGGCAGCCAGGTACGCCAGCAGGTCGAACTCGCGGCGGTTCAGGCCCAGGTCCCGCCCGTCCAGCCGGGCCACCCGCTGCCGCAGGTCCACCGACAGGCCGCCGACCTCGAGCACCTCCGAGTCGTCGTCCTCGTGCCGCGCTGTCCGCCGCAGCAGTGCCGCGATCCTGGCCACCAGTTGCTCGCTGGAGAACGGTTTCACCACGTAGTCGTCGGCGCCCGCGTTGAGCAGGTCGACGACACTGCGCTCGTCACCCCGCGCCGTGGCGATGATGACCGGCACGTTCGTCACGCCGCGCAGCATCCGCAGCGCCGCTCCGCCGTCCAGGTCGGGCAGGCCGAGATCCAGGATCACGATGTCGGGCACCCGCTCGGCGACCGACCGCAGCGCGTCCACC
>DASZXM010000594.1:0-10484 GCA_035546415.1 Pseudonocardiaceae bacterium | reverse complement strand
ACGTGACTTCCCGACCAACCGCGGCGGCCTGTGTCAGAAGGGGTGGACGGCCGGCGAACTGCTGAGACCCGGTCGCCGCCTGACGACACCGTTGCTGCGGGTCGATGGCACGCTGCGTCCGGCCGGCTGGGACGAGGCCCTGGACGTGGTCGCGTCCCGCTTACGCGCGTTGCGCGAGCGGCACGGACCCGACTCCGTGGCCGTGTTCGGCGGCGGTGGGCTGACCAACGAGAAGGCCTACCTGCTCGGCAAGTTCGCCCGGGTGGCGCTGGGCACGTCGCAGGTCGACTACAACGGCCGGTTCTGCATGGCGTCCGCTGCCGCGGCCGGCATCAAGGCGTTCGGCGTCGACCGGGGACTGCCGTTCCCGGTGACCGACCTGGACACGGCCGACGTGGTGCTGTTGGCCGGCGCGAACGTGGCCGAGACGATGCCACCGTTCGTGGGTCACCTGGCCGCCGCGGACCTCATCGTGGTGGACCCGCGGCGCAGCGCCACGGCGGACATGGCCGCGCTGCACCTCCAGCCCACGCCGGGCACGGACCTGGCGCTGGCGCTGGGACTGGTGCACCTGGCCGTCACCGAGGGACATCTGGCCGACGACTACGTGCGCGACCGCACCACGGGCTTCGACGACATGTGGCGGGTGGTCGCCGGTTGGTGGCCGGAGCGCGTGGAGCGGGTGACCGGCGTGGCGGTCGCCGACCAGCGCAGGTGTGTGCGGATGCTCGCGGACGCGGGCAGCGCCTATCTGCTGACCGGCCGGGGCACGGAACAGCACGCCAACGGCACGGCGACCGTGTCCGCGTGGATCAACCTGTGCCTGGCGTTCGGCCTGCCGGGCACGCGCGGCAACGGATTCGGCTGTCTGACGGGGCAAGGCAACGGGCAGGGCGGCAGAGAGCACGGCCAGAAAGCTGACCAACTCCCAGGCTACCGGAAGATCGACGATCTTGCCGCCCGGAATTTCGTGGCCGATGTGTGGGGTGTGTCGGCCGACTCGCTGCCCGGTCCCGGTCGGTCCGCCTACGAGCTGTTGTCCGTCCTCGGCGCCGACGGCGGACCGAAGGCGTTGCGGGTCTTCGGTTCCAACCCCGTCGTGTCCGCGCCGCACGCCGCGCGCATCACGGAACGACTGTCCGCAGTGGACTTGTTGGTGGTCGCGGACGTCGTGCTGTCCGAGACGGCGGCGCGGGCGGACGTGGTGCTGCCGGTCACGCAGTGGGCGGAGGAGGACGGCACCATGACCAGTCTGGAGGGCCGGGTCCTGTTGCGACAGCGGGCCGCCGAACCGCCCAGCGGTGTGCGCAGCGATCTGGAGGTGTTGCACGGCCTGGCGATCCGCCTCGGCCAGCCACCCCAGCGCTTCCCGGTCGAACCGGCCGACGTGTTCGCCGAACTGCGCCGGGCGTCCGCGGGCGGACCGGCCGACTACTCCGGTGTCAGCTACGACCGGCTGCGGTCCGGTGAGGCGCTACACTGGCCGGTGCCGAACGCCGCACATCCCGGCACACCAAGGATGTTCCTGGACCGCTTCGCCCATCCGGACGGCCGGGCACGGTTCGCCGCCGTCGACTTCACCGGTCACGCCGAGCCCGTCGACGACGAGTTTCCCTTGCACGCCACCACGGGCCGCGTGCTGCAGCACTACCAGTCCGGCGCGCAGACCCGCCGGGTACCCGAGCTGATGGCGGCCGTGCCCGAGGTGTTCGTCGAGATCCACCCCGACACGGCCGCCCGCAACGGTTTGGTGGACGGTGGTTTCGCACGCGTGCGCTCCCGGCGCGGCGCGGTCCGGGCCAGGGTGCGCTGCGTGCCGACGATGCGGTGGGACGTGGTGTTCCTGCCGTTCCACTTCCCGGGTGTGCAACGGGCGAACCTGATCACCAATCCGGTGCTGGACCCGACGAGCCGAATGCCGGAGTTCAAGACGTGTGCGGTCCGGGTGGAGGCATTGTGCGAAGGATCGTGATCGTCGGCCACGGCATGGCGGGTGCGCGCCTGGCCACCGAGTTGCGCGGCCACGACCCGCACGGCGAGCGGGTCGCGATCACGGTGGTCGGCGACGAGCCACATGTCGCGTACAACCGCGTGCTGCTGTCCACGGTGCTGGCCGGTTCGCTGGACCTGGACGACGTGCACACCTGGCCGGACACCCGGCACGTCGACCTCAACCTTGGTGTCGCGGCCACCGCGGTCGACCGCACCACCCGGCACGTCCGCCTCGCCGACGGTTCGGCCGTCCCGTACGACGCCCTCGTGCTGGCCACCGGCGCCCGGCCGTGGCTGCCCGACGTGGACGGCCTGCTCACCGACCAGGGCGAACCGGCACCGGGCATGTCGACGTTCCGCAGCCGCGACGACTGCGAGCGCATCGTCGCCGAAGCGCACCCCGGCCTGCCGGTGGCGGTGCTCGGGGGCGGTCTGCTGGGTTTGGAGACGGCGCGCGGCCTGGCCGGTCGGGGCTGCCTGGTCACCGTCGTGCATCCGACGGACCACCTGTTGGACCGTCAGATCGACCCGGCCGCCGGCCGTATCCTGCGCCGCGCCCTGGAGGACCTGGGCATCGAGTTCCGGCTCGGTGCTCCCGCCGTCCGCTACCTGCCCGGCGACGGTCTGAAACTCGCCGACGGCGGCCACGTCGCGGGCGAACTGGTGATCGTGTCCGCGGGGGTGCGGCCCGAGACGGACCTGGCGACGGCCGCCGGCCTGGCCGTGGACCGGGGCGTCCTGGTGGACGACGCGCTGCGCACCAGTGACCCCAGGATCCATGCGATCGGCGACTGCGCCCAGCACGAGGGCAGCGGCACCGGACTGGTGCAGCCCGCGTACGACCAGGCCGCGGTGTTGGCGGCCCGGCTGACCGGCGCCGACCCGGGCGCGCGCTACCGCGGCACACCGGTCGTGACGCGCCTGAAGGCCCGGGGCATCGACCTGGCGGCACTGGGCGACGTCCACGTCGACCCCAACGCCGACCACCCGCCGGGCGTCGAGGTCGTCTGCGTGCAGGACCCGGCCCGCGGCCGCTACGGCAAGCTCGTACTGCGCGACGACCGCGTCACCGGCGCGATCCTGCTCGGCCTGCCCGACGCGGCGGCCACGGTCATCCAGTTGTTCGACTCGGGTGCCCCCGTGCCTGCCGACCGCGTCGGCCTGCTGCTGGGCCGTGCGCTGTCAGCCGCCACGGCCGGCCCCGCGGTCAGCGACCTGGCCGAGGACGCCCTGGTGTGCCGCTGCAACTCGGTCCGCAAGTCGACGCTCGTCGCTGCGTGGCACGACGGCGCCCGCGACACCACGGCCCTGGCCACGGTCACCCGGGCCAGCACCGGCTGCGGCAGTTGCCGCTCCACGGTCGGCGACCTGGCCGACTGGCTCGCCAGGTCGTGAACTCACAGCACCTGGCATCCGGATGTGCGAACACGTTGTCCCAGCCGTCATCGCCAGGCACGCCCGGGTAATCGCCGCCGCATAGCGTTCGCCGCGACGCCGACGAGGAGGCATGCGATGACCGTGACACAGGGCAGGACGCGGCGGCGGTGGATCGAGGACTGGGAGCCGGAGAACCCGGAGTTCTGGGCCCGCACCGGACGCCGCGTGGCCAACCGCAATCTCGTGTACTCGATCTTTGCCGAGCATGTCGGGTTCTCCATCTGGAGCCTCTGGTCGGTGATGGTGCTGTTCATGGGGCCGAAGTACGGGCTGTCGGTCGCGGACAAGTTCCTGCTCACGTCGATCCCGACGCTGGTCGGCTCCGTGCTGCGCATCCCCTACAACCTGGCCGTGGCCAGGTTCGGCGGCCGGAACTGGACGATCATCAGCGCGGCGCTGCTCCTGGTGCCGACCGGGCTGGCCGCCGTCGTCATGCATCCCGGCACGTCGCTGGGCACGTTCCTGCTGGTCGCGGCCATCGGCGGGGTGGGCGGCGGCAACTTCGCGTCGTCGATGACGAACATCAACACGTTCTACCCGGAGTCGCGCAAGGGCTGGGCGCTCGGCCTGAACGCCGGTGGCGGCAACCTCGGCGTGGCGGGGATCCAACTGGTGGGCCTGCTCGTCCTCGGTACGGCGGGCGCGCTGCAACCACGCATCGTGCTGTGGGTGTACCTGCCGCTGATCGTGGTGGCCGCGTTGGGCGCCACGCTCGGCATGGACAACCTCGCGACCGCGCGCAACGACACCAAGGCGATGCGCGAGGTGATCCGCAACGGCCACTGCTGGGCGATGTCGCTGCTGTACATCGGCACGTTCGGCTCGTTCATCGGCTACGGCTTCGCGTTCGGTCTGGTGTTGCAGAACCAGTTCCACCGCACGCCCGTGCAGGCGGCGGCCGTCACGTTCCTGGGCCCGCTGCTCGGGTCGCTGTCCCGGCCGCTGGGCGGCTGGCTGGCCGACCGGTTCGGCGGTGCCCGCGTCACGCTCGCCAACTTCGCGTTGATGGCCCTGTGTGCCGCGGTTCTCGTGGTGGCGGGACAGACGCGGTCGCTCGATCTCTACACGACCGGCTTCATCGCGCTGTTCGTGTTCTCCGGCATCGGCAACGGCTCGACTTACAAGATGATACCGGGAATCTTCCGGGCGCAGGCACTCGTCGAGGTGGAGTCCGGTGTGGACGAAACGGCCGCACTGCTGAAGGCTCGTCGGCTGGCCGGTGCGCTGATCGGCATCGCCGGTGCGGTCGGCGCGCTCGGCGGTGTCGGCGTGAATCTGGCCTTCCGGCAGTCGTTCGCGGCAGCCAAGTCGGGCACGCCGGCTGTCGTCGGCTTCCTCATCTGGTATGCCGTGTGTTTCGCCATCACGTGGGCCGTCTACCTGCGTCCGTCGCCCGCGCGGTCACCGCGGGCCGCTCTGGCCACCGTCTGAGGGCACCATCGACCGTGCCGTCGACCGTGCCACCAGCCCGGCCGCGATCGCGTACGCGTGATCGCGGCCGGGACACGCGTGTGGCCCCACGCCGAACGGCGCGTCCGTCAGCGGAATCTCCACCACACCGCCGTCCGGCGCCACCCGCCGCGTCGTCACGACCGGCGGATCGTCGCTGCCCGCCAGCATTGTCGCGACCAGCGCCCGCGTCGCGTCACACGCCTGCACGAGCAGGCCGATCCGGTTGGCGGTCGCCTCGTCGCGCATCCCGCCGCACACCGCCACCAGCCGGTCGACGGCCTGGTCCGCGGCGGGCGTGATCTCGGTGTGCGGATGGTAGGACCTCGCGATGACGGCGACGTCGTCGACCACGTCGTCGGCGACCTCGGGCGGCAGGCCGAGCGCGTCGGCCAGCACGGCGACCGGATCGGTGTGCGCCGCAGCCCGTTTCCGCAGTTCGGCCACGTCCACGGCGGCCAGCTCGGCGACCGCCAGGGCGCGCCGCCGCTCGTGGGTCGGCCCGTCGCAGAACCGGGCGACCGACGCCCGCAGCCACGCCACCCCACCGGGCCCGGGCACCGTGTACGCCGGATCGGCCAGCACGTCCGTCCTCGCCATGTGGCGACGGTAACGCCGCGACGTTTCGGTGCCGGTCGAAACGTCCGCTTCACGCAACGCTGACCTGGGGCGGGAGCAACACGTAACGGAGCCGCAATATGCCGGAAGCTGCCATGACACGCCCTGTCCGCAGCATGGGTTCATGACACGGACACTGGTCGTAGCCGGCTATGGCATGGTCGGCCACCGTCTGGTGCGCGCGTTGCGCGACAGGGACACCGAGGGTGCGTGGCGGATCGTCGTGCTGGCCGAGGAGTCCCGCCCCGCGTACGACCGGGTGGCGTTGACATCCTATGTGGACACATGGGACCCGGACACCCTCGCGCTGCCGGACAACGAGGACGCCTTGGTGTCCGTCCGGCTCGGCGATCCGGTGACCGCCGTCGATCCGGCGTCGGCCACGGTGGTCACCGCGAGTGGCTTCCGGCAGCACTACGACGCGTTGGTGCTGGCCACCGGTTCGGCGCCGTTCGTGCCGCCGGTGCCCGGCCACGACCTGCCCGGCTGCTTCGTCTACCGCACGATCGACGATCTCGACGCGATCCGGGCAGCGGCCGAGGCCACCGGAGGGGTCGGCCGGCGGGCGGCGATGGTGGTCGGCGGCGGACTGCTCGGCCTGGAGGCGGCGAATGCGTTGCGCGGCATGGGATTGTCGCCACACATCGTCGAGCTGGGCACACGGCTGATGCCCCTACAGGTCGATGACGGCGGCGGCGGACTGCTCAGACAGCTCGTCGAACAACGTGATCTTACCGTGCACACCGGTACCTCCGCCACGTCGATTAGAAGGGATGGCGGCCGCCTGCTGGCGACGCTGTCCAACGGCACCGAACTGGACCTGGACCTGGTGGTGTTCTCGGCAGGCGTGCGGCCGAGGGACAACCTCGCGCGCGACGCCGGCCTCGCGGTCGGCGAACGCGGCGGCGTCGTGGTCGATTCCGGTTGTCGCACCAGCGATCCCGCGATCTATGCGATCGGCGAGTGCGCGTGCCTCGACGGCCGGGTGTACGGCCTCGTCGCGCCCGGTTACGCGATGGCCGAGGTCGTCGCCGACCGATTGCTCGGTGGCGCCGCGGACTTCCCCGGCGCCGACACCGCCACCAAGCTCAAGCTGCTCGGGGTCGACGTGGCGAGTTTCGGCGATGCCCACGCCACCACCGAGAACGCGCTGGAGGTCGTGTTCCACGACGCCGTCGCCGGCTCGTACCGCAAGCTCGTCGTGTCCGACGACGGTCGCACGCTGCTGGGCGGCGTGCTGGTCGGCGACGTGTCCAGCTACGGCACGCTGCGCCCGCTCGTCGGCCACCGGTTGCCCGCCGAACCGGCGGCCCTGCTGGCGCCGGCCGGCCCGGTGACACTGGGCGTCGACGCGCTGCCGCAGGACGCGCAGGTCTGCTCGTGCAACGCCGTGACACGGCGGACCATCGAGTACGCCATCCGCGAACAGGGCGCCGACACGGTCGCGGCCGTGAAATCCTGTACCACGGCAGGAACCACGTGTGGGTCCTGCGTCCCCACCATCCGCACGCTGCTGTCCGCCTGCGGCGTCGAACAGTCGACCGCGCTGTGCGAACACTTCGCCCAGTCCCGCGCCGAACTCTTCGAGATCGTGCGCGCCACCGGCATCCGCACGTTCAGCGAACTGATCGCGCGACACGGCACCGGTCGCGGCTGCGACCTGTGCAAACCCGCGGTCGCGTCGATCCTGGCGTCGCTGGGCAGCGGTCACATCCTGGACGGCGAACAGGCCGCGCTGCAGGACACCAACGACCACTTCCTGGCCAACATCCAGCGCAACGGCACGTACTCGGTCGTGCCCCGGATTCCCGGCGGTGAGATCACGCCGGCCAAACTGCGGGTGATCGCCGAGGTCGCGCAGGACTTCGGGCTGAACACGAAGATCACCGGCGGCCAGCGGATCGACCTGCTCGGCGCCACCGTCGACCAGTTGCCGGACATCTGGCGGCGCCTGGTGGACGCCGGGTTCGAGTCCGGCCACGCGTACGGCAAGGCGCTGCGCACGGGGAAGTCGTGCGTCGGTTCGACGTGGTGCCGGTACGGCGTGCAGGACTCCGTCGGCCTCGCCGTCGAGCTGGAGCTGCGCTACCGCGGGCTGCGCTCGCCGCACAAGGTGAAGGCCGGCGTGTCCGGATGCGCGCGGGAGTGCGCCGAGGCGCGGGGCAAGGACATCGGCGTGATCGCGACCGAACACGGCTGGAACCTGTACGTCGGCGGCAACGGTGGCTTCACGCCGCGGCACGCCGAACTGTTGGCGTCCGATGTGGACACGGAAACGCTGGTGCGGATCATCGACCGGTTCCTGATGTTCTACATCCGGACCGCCGACCGGTTGCAGCGCACGGCGGCGTGGATCGAGACGATGGAAGGTGGCCTGGATCACGTGCGCGACGTCGTCGTGGACGACAGCCTCGGCATCTGCGACGATCTGGAACAGGCCATGGCCAGGCATGTCGCCGACTATGCCGACGAGTGGCGGGGCGTGCTGGACGACCCGGTCAAGCTGGCGCGTTTCACGTCATTCGTCAACGCACCCGGCACGCCGGACCCGATGATCTCGTTCCGCGAGGAACGCGGCCAGCGGGTTCCGGTGCTCATGTCGATCCCGGAGGTGGTGAGCCGATGACGACCATGGTGGACCTGATGCCGGTGTGCCGGCTGGCCGACCTGCAAGCCGAACGCGGTGTGGCCGCGCTTCTGGCCGACGGCACGCAGGTCGCGCTGTTCCGCACACACGACGGTGAGGTGCACGCGGTGTCCAACGTGGACCCGTTCAGTGGCGCGGCGGTGCTCGCCCGAGGTATCGTGGGGGATCGGGCCGGAGCTGCCGCCGTGACGTCCCCGATCTACAAGCAGGCTTTCGACCTGCGTACCGGCCGTTGCCTCGACGACGACCGTGTTGCCGTGCGTGTGTTCACCGTGCGCGTGTCCGACGGAATGGTCCTGGTCGGGTCCTCGTGACCGAGGCCGACCTGCCGCCGCTGTCCGGCTACACGATCGGCGTGACCGCCGCGCGCCGCGCCGACGAGTTCGGCGCGCTGCTGGAACGCCGCGGTGCCACGGTGGTCCACGCCCCGGCGATCCGGATCGTGCCGCTCGCCGACGACACCGAACTGTTCGCCGCGACGCGCACCGTCATCGCCGAACCGGTCGATGTCGTCGTCGCTACAACCGGCATCGGCTTCCGGGGTTGGGTGGAGGCGGCCGAGGGCTGGGGCATCGGGTCGGAACTGCTGCGTCGCCTGTCGACCGCCACCATCCTCACGCGCGGCCCGAAGGCCAGGGGAGCGGTGCGGGCAGCCGGCCTCGTCGAGCGGTTCACGCCGGACTCCGAGGTGAGCGAGGACGTGCTCGACCATCTCGTCAAGTCCGGTGTGGAGGGCAAGCGGGTCGCGGTGCAGCTGCACGGCGAACCGCTGACGTGGTTCCTGGACGCGCTGCGTGTCGCGGGTGCGATCGTCGTCCCGGTGCCCGTGTACCGGTGGACGGGGCCGACCGACGAAGGCCCGGTCGAACGGTTGCTCGACGCCGCCCTGAGCCGCCAGGTGGACGCGCTGACGTTCACCAGCGCGCCCGCCGTGATCAGTGTGCTGCGCATCGCCGAGCGCACCGACCGGCTGGACCCCTTGGTCGGCGTGCTGCGCGACCGGGTGCTCGCCGCGTGCGTTGGTGACATCACGGCCGGCCCGCTGGTCAAGCTGGGCGTGCCGGTGGTGCGGCCGCAGCGGGCCAGGATCGGCGCGCTGGTCCGGGAGTTGGCTGTGGCGCTCCCGGCCCGGGCGACCCGGTTGCGGATCGGTTCGCGGACAGTGGAACTGCGCGGTCAGGCCGCCGTGGTGGACGGTGAGTTCCGGCCGGTGCCGCCCGCGCCGATGGCCGTCCTGCGGGCGCTGGCCGATCAGCCCGGCCGGGTGGTGTCCCGGCCGGCGCTGCTGGCCGCGCTGCCCGGCGCCGGTGAGGAGCACGCCGTGGAGACGGCCGTGGCCCGACTGCGGTCCGCGTTGGGCGAGCCACGATTGGTGCAGACCGTGGTCAAGCGGGGTTACCGGTTGGCGACCGACCCGGTCGGAGGACGGAGTTGACGCTGGTCGTCGTCGCCCACGGCACGCGGGACCCGGCCGGAGCGACGACGTCCGACCGGCTGGCGGCGGCCGTGGCCGCGCGGGCACCGGGCGTGCCGGTCGGGTTGGCGTACGCGGACGTCCGCGCGCCGAGCCTGACCGACGTGCTGGCCCGTGTCGACGCGCCGCGGATCGTCGTGGTGCCGGCATTCCTGGCGTCCGGCTACCACGTTCGGGTGGACATCCCGGAGCAGATCGCCCGCAGCGGCCGGAGTGACGTGCTGCTCGCGTCCCCGCTCGGCCCGGCACCCGCGGTCGTGGCCGCGGCCGTGCAGCGGCTGGCGGAGGCCGGGTGGCGCAGGTCCGACGCCCTGGTGCTCGCGGCCGCCGGATCGTCCGACCGACGGGCCGGGGCCGATGTGCGACGCGCGGCGACGCAGCTGTCCAAAGCGGTCCGCCGACCGGTCACGATCGGTTGCATAGCAACGGGAACACCCACGATCGACGAGGCTGTCGCGGCGGCGCGCCGCACCGCCCGGCGAGTCGCGGTGGCCAGTTGGCTGCTGGCGCCGGGACTGTTCCACCGCTGGCTGGACCGGTCCGGAGCGGACGTGGTCAGCCAACCGCTGGGCGTGCACCCCTACCTGGTGGACCAACTGCTGCGCCGCTACCAGGCAGCACTCCTCCGAGTCGCCGCGGTCGGCTAGCGTACGCGCTCGGCGTACGAAAGAGACGCGTCCGACCACCCTGGCAACGGGAAAGCTGCGAGAAGATGAAGAAACGCGGGCACTCAGCCGCGCCGGTGAGGCCTGGAACGCGAGCGGCGCCGATGGCTGGAGAGCTGCGGGTGGGTTGGACCGAGTTGTGCGCCGATGGTTCGGGGTGTTGGAGGGCTGCGGGTGGGCTGGGGCCCGGTTGCGCGCCGAT
>DASZXM010000593.1:0-4240 GCA_035546415.1 Pseudonocardiaceae bacterium | reverse complement strand
CGCCGGAGACGTTCCACCGCATCCTCACGCTCATGCTGGAGGCGCCGTTCCTGCTGGTGCGCGCGGCGCTGCCGCACATGTACGAGCGCGGTTTCGGCCGGGTGGTGAACATCAGTTCGGTGCACGGGCTGCGCGCGTCGCCGTTCAAGTCCGCCTACGTGGCGGCGAAACACGGCCTGGAGGGGCTGTCCAAGACGATCGCGCTGGAGGGCGCGCGGCACGGCGTGACCAGCAACTGCGTCAGCCCCGGCTACGTGCGCACGCCGCTGGTGGAGAAGCAGATCGCCGACCAGGCCCGGGTGCACGGCATCCCGGAGGACGAGGTCGTGTCGTCGGTGCTGCTCGCGGAGAGCGCGATCAAGGAACTCGTCGAACCGGAGGACGTCGCCGAACTGGTGGTGTGGCTGGCGAGCCCGGCCGCCCGGATGGCGACGGGGACGTCGTTCACGATGGACGGCGGGTGGACCGCGAAGTAGTCACCGGCCGGGCAGTGGCATGCCGACGGCGACATCGGCGACGCACACGGTGTCACCGGTCGCCGTGACCCGGACGCGGGTGGGCGGCCGGTCGGCGACCAGGAACAGTTGGTGCAGGCCGGGCTGGAACCACACGTCGACCGGTCCCCGGACGACGTCCACCGTGCCGGGGCCGCCGTTGCCGGTGTAGTAGCCGATCCGCACGACCGGCCGGTCGCCCCGCGCCCGCGTGGTCAGCGGGATGTCGGCGCCCGCGCCGCCCACGGCGTAACCGCAGCGCGGGACCGGCCCGGGCCGGCCGGTGGCCGGGCCGAGCAGCGTGACCGGACGCGGCGTGCCGGTGTCGTCGAACATCCGCAGGTCACCGGTTGGCTGGTCGAACGTCGGCGGTCGGGGCAGCGCGCCGAGCACCTCGGCGGCCGTGGCCCGCCTGCCGAACCAGGACAGCAGGACGTCACCGGGCACCCGGCCGTCGTACAGCACGGCGTCCGGGTCGTCCCGCACGGCTGCCACGGCGGTGGTCACCCACCGGCGCGCCACGGCCGTCCGCACGTAGCCGGGTCCGACGAGGGTGATCACCGCGCTCGCCGCGAGGCACACGCACAGGACGCCCGCCCACCGGGCTCGCGGCGCCCGCACGGGCCGGGTGAGCAGCGCGGCGCTCCCGCACAACAGTGCGACCGGTACCACGTCGGCGGTGTAGCGCGGGTCGCTGCCGATCAGCGCGCCGAAGGTGCCCGCCCGGCCGATCGCGACCAGGGCCACGTCGGCCAGCAGGTAGCCGACCAGCGTGCCGAACGCCCGCACCGCTACCGACCGGCCGAGCCACAGGCCGGCCACGATCACCGCGGCCGCCGCCGCCCACGTAAGCGCGAGCAGCGGTGGCGCGCTCACCTCCCACGACGTGCCCGATGCCGTCCACGGGCCGCCGAACAGGCCGGGCAGGAACGTCCGCGCGACGAGCACGCCGGCCAGCGCCGGGATCTCCGATGGCCGCGCGGCGACCGTGTCGTGGCCGGTGACCAGCAGGTACAGCCCGGCGTAGGCGCCGAGCAGCACCGCGTACCCGAGCCACAGCCACCAGTACGGCCGCAGCAGCCGTGGTGCCAGCGCCGCCGTCAGGCCGACCACCACGATCGGGATCAGCACGGCCTTGTCCCACAGCACCAACCCGGCGACGGTCCACCCGAACGCCAGGAACGCGTGCCGGAGCGACGCGGTGCGCACGAACGTGATCTGCGACCGCACGGCCGCGAGCATCGCGAGCAACAGCGGCGTCAGCTCCAGCGAGTAGGCCCACCACTCGGTCGTCAGGAACACCGCTGGCGACAGCGTGAACACGCTGAACGGCACCAGCAGCGCCCAGCGCCGCCCGCACAGCCCGACCAGGCACGACCACATCAGTACCGAGACGGCACCGGCGATCAGGAGCAGCGGCAGCACGGCGAGCGTGTGGTTCAGCGGGTCGATCCGGTTCACCAACCAGACCAGCAGGAACTGGCCGGGCATGACGTTGCCGTTGTAGTCGCGCAGCAGGTAGTCCGGGGTCGGGCCGCTGTGCGCGGCGTCGTACAGGTAGACGAAGTCGTCCTGCACGAAGTACGCCCGCAGCACCGCGACCGTGTGCCAGATCCAGCCGGCCGCACCGATCGCGGCGGCACTCCAGCCGATCCGGTCCGCGGGCAGCCATCGCGGACCGGTCGCGGGCCGGGACCGCTCGGTCTGTCCCGAGTGGACCCCGCCCGCGACGTCCGAGGTCACAAGTCGGAGCCGTTCTCGCTCATCAGCGGTCGCACCTCCAACGCGGAGAACGCGGCGTCCGGGATCATCGCGGCCAGCTCGATCGCCCGCTCCCTGCTGTCGCAGTCGACGAGGTAGTAGCCGGCAAGGTACTCCTTCGCCTCGACGAACGGGCCGTCGGTGACCAGGCGCACGCCGTCCCGGATGCGCACGGTCGCGCTCTGCGCCGGGTCGGCCAGCGCGTCCGTGCGGACCAGTTCGCCGGACTCCTGCAGCATCGCGATGAACTCCCCGTGGCCGCGGAACACCTCCTGGTGCTGCTCCTCGGTCAGGCCGTCCCAGGCCTGCGGGTTGAAGACGATCATCAGCAGGTACTTCACGACATCGCTCCTCGGGTCTCGCCGGGCACCCCGGTCGGGTGCCGCTGTCAGTCAGGTCGACGCGGGCGCGGAGTTCTCGACATCATGCTGCACACATCCGGGCGACGGTACGGTCGGCTCGTGGAGTTCCGCGTTCTCGGGCCGTTGGAATGCGTGATCGACGGGCAGGCGGTGGAGATCGGGCATCCCCGGCGGCGGTGCGTACTCGCGGTGCTCATCGCGGAGGTCAACCGGCCCGTGCTGACCGAGCAGCTGATCGACCGGGTGTGGGGCGAGGAGCCGCCGGCCAGCGTGCGCAACGTGCTGTCCGGGTACATGACGCGGCTGCGGCAGGTGATCGGGGCGTCCGCGGACGTGGCGATCCGACGCCAGGCAGGCGGATACGTGCTGGACGCGGACCCGGACCGGATCGACCTGTACCGGTTCCGGGACTGGGTGGCCAGGTCGAAGGACCTGGCTTCGGACCCGGCGCTGGAGCTGTTGGGCTCGGCGATCGCGCTGTGGCGGGACCGGGCGTTCGCGGACATGACGGCCACCAGCCCGTGGCTGGCCAACCTGTCCGCGACGCTGGAGCAGGAACGGTTGGCCGCCCTGTTGCGGCGCAACGACCTGGCGCTGGCCAGGGGTGACCACGCGGAACTGCTGCCCGAACTGCACGAGCTGTGCGCCGCGCACCCGCTGGACGAGCGGCTGGCGGCGCAGCACATGCTGGCGCTGTACCGGTGCGGCCGGCAGGCCGACGCGCTGGCCGCGTTCGCCGCGGCCCGGTCGGTGCTGGCCACCGAGCTGGGCCTGGACCCGAGCCGGGAGCTGGTCGACCTGCGCCAGCAGATCCTCACCAGCGACGCCCGCCTCGCCCTGCGACAGCCCGCGCCACCGCCCGAACCGGCGTGGCGGGCGCCGCGGCAGCTGCCGGCGGCCACGATCGACTTCACCGGCAGGGACACCGAACTGTCCGAATTGGACTCGACGGTGCGCGCCGAGGAGTTCCGGCTGGCCGGCGCGGTGCCGATCGTCGCCATCGACGGCACACCGGGCGTGGGGAAGACGGCGCTGGCGGTGCAGTTCGGCAGGCGGATCGCCGGGGAGTTCCCGGACGGCCAGCTGTTCGCCCGATTACGGGGGCACGAGGTGGCGCCGCCGATGGCGCCGATGGACGTGCTCACCCAGTTCCTCAAGGCGCTCGGCGTGGCACCGGAGCGGATTCCGCTGGATGTGGAGGAGGCGGCCGCGCTGTACCGGACGGTGCTGGCCGAGCGCCGTGTGCTGGTCGTGCTGGACGACGCGGCGGGCCCGGACCAGGTGCGGCCGCTGCTGCCCGGTAACCCGGGCTGCGCCGTGCTGGTGACCAGCCGCAACCGGCTGGACGCGCTGGTCGCCAAGGACGGCGCCCGCCGGTTCACACTCGGGCTGCTGACCGAGACGTCGGCCGTGGCACTGCTGTCCCGCATCCTGGGCGACGACCGGGTGGGCGCGGAACCCGCCGCCGCGGCCCGGCTGGTCGCGGCGTGCGCGCGCCTGCCGCTGGCGCTGCGGATCGCCGCCGCGAACCTCGCGGCCGACGACGACATGACGATCGACGGCTATGTGCGCGCGCTGCTGCGCGGCGACCGGCTGGGTGCGTTGGAGGTGGACGGCGACCGG
>DASZXM010000592.1:0-10403 GCA_035546415.1 Pseudonocardiaceae bacterium | reverse complement strand
TGGGCGCGGTCACGTTGCTGCGGCCGGGAAAGGACGAGGAGGAACGTCGGCCGCCGGGTGCCGGCCGCGTGCTGCACGGGACCCGGTTGGCCGGTTACGTGCTGCTGCCGGTCAGCCTGGTGCTGGGCGCCGACGTCGTCGTGCACGGGCACCTGACGCCCGGCGGTGGCTTCCAGGGTGGCGTGGTGCTCGCCACCGGCCTGCACGTGTTGTACCTCGCGGGCAGCTACCCGGCGCTGCGTCGGCTGCGGCCGCAGCGCTGGTACGAGTACGGCGAGGCCATCGGCATGGGCGCGGTGGTCGCGCTCGGCGTCGCCGGACTGGTCGCCGGTGCCGGCTTCCTGGCGAACATCCTGCCCACCGGCCAGTTCGAACAACTCGTGTCGGCGGGCACGGTGCCGCTGTTCAGCATCGCGATCGGCATCGAGGTCGCGTCCGGGATCGTGGTGCTACTGGCCGGTTTCCTGGAACAGGACCTCGCCATCGCGGGGAAACGGAGGAGCGAATGAGCCTCTTCGCGTACGGGACGGGCATCTGGCTGGTCCTGATCGGCATCGTCGGCATCGTGCGCAGCACCAACCTGATCCACACGGTGGTGTGCGTGTCCGTCGCACAGTCGGGAACGTATGTCGTGCTGTTGGCCGTCGGCTACCAGCGCGGCGCCGTGGCACCGATCTTCACCAGTAGTTCGCCACCGGGAACCGCCGTCGTCGACCCCGTGGTGCAGGCCATGACGCTGACCGACATCGTCGTGTCGGCGACCGTGACCGCGCTGTTGCTGGCCCTGGTCATCCAGGTCGCCAAGCGGCACGGCACGATCGTGCCCGACGAACTGCACGCGCTCCGTGGCTGACCTGAGCGCGCTGCCCGCGGCCTGCATCGCGGCACCGGTCGCCGGTGCGTGCGTGCTGCTCGCGGTCGGCCGGGTGCTGCCGCGCTGGGCCGTGGACGCCGTGGCGACGGCGTTCGCGGTGATCGGCCTGGCGCTGGCCGCCCTGCTGCTGCACACGACCGCGGGCGGCCGTGTCGTGCAGTGGGCCGGTGGTTGGCAGCCCAAACCGCACCTGACCGTCGGCATCGTGCTGGTCGCCGACCGGGGCAACGCCGCGGTGGCCGTGCTGGTCTTCGCGCTCGTCATGGTGGCGCTGCTGTTCGGCTGGCGGTACTTCGACAGCGTCCACGCCCACTACCAGGCGCTCGTGCTGCTGTTCGCCGCCGGGATGGCGGGCTTCACGCTGACCGGCGACCTGTTCGACATGTTCGTGTTCTTCGAACTGATGGGCGCGGCCGCGTACGCGTTGGCGGCCTTCAAGATCGAGGACCCCGAGTCTGTCCAAGGTGGACTGAACTTCGGCGTGGTCAACTCGCTGGGTGCGTACCTGACACTGACCGGCATCGGCATCCTCTACGCACACACCGGCCAACTCGGCCTGCCGCAACTGGCGGTCGCGCTGTCCGGTCAGGGCAGCGACCCGCTCGTGGTGGCGGCGTTCGCGCTGATCTGTACCGGCTGGCTGGTCAAGGCCGCCGTGGTGCCGTTCCACTTCTGGCTGGCCGACGCGCACGCGGTCGCGCCGGCACCGGTCTGCGTCCTGTTCTCCGGTGTCATGGCACCGCTGGGCTGCTACGGCCTCGCCCGCGTCTACTGGACGGTGTTCCGTGGTGTGCTGCCCGATTCCGCGGTGCACCACGCGTTCCTCGTGCTCGGTGTCGCGACGGTCGCGCTGGGCGCGGTGATGTGCGTGACGCAGCGGCACATCAAGCGGCTGCTGGCGTACTCGACGATCACGCACATCGGCCTGATGCTCGTCGGTGTCGCCGCGCTGAACCCGTTGGGCATCGCCGGGACCGGCCTGTACCTGGCCGGCCACGCGGCGGTGAAGGGCGCGCTGTTCCTGCTCACCGGTCTGCTGCTCAGCCGGTACCGCAGCGTCGACGAACACGATCTGTACGGGCGGGCCACGGACCACAAGCTCGCCGGCTGGGCGTTCGTGCTGGGCGCACTGGGGCTGGCCGGGCTCCCCCCGTTCGGCACGGCGCTGGGCAAGTCGCTGCTGGACGACGCGGGTGCTTCCGTGCCGTTGACGGTGGTGACGCTCATCGCCGCCGCGGCGACCGGAGGGGCGGCGCTGCGGGTCGCGTTGCGCGTCTACTTCGGGGTCGGTCCCGCACCCAGCAGCGAGTCGACGTCGGACGTGGCCAGCGGGCAGGACGAGGAACCGGACACCGACGCTCCGGGACCGACCCCGTTGACGATGGCCGCGGCGATCGCGCTGCTGCTGGCCGGTGGGCTCGCGATCGGGTTCGTGCCTGGCGCCGGGCCGGCGGCGGCCGCGTTCGTCGACCACCATGCGTACGTCGCCACGGCACTGGGCCACGTCGCGCCGGCGGCGCCCGAGCCGCCGGACACCGCCTGGAAGGTGTCGGGGGTGCTGCTCGGCCTGCTCACGGCGGCAGTCGCGGTGCTCATCGCGGTGGCCGGGCTGTACCTGCGGCGGATGCCGGCGTGGCTGCGCGCCTCCCTCGCCGGCCTGCACCGGCTGCACTCCGGTCACCTCGGCGACTACGCGGCCTGGCTGGTGTTCGGCGCGGCGGCGTTCGCCGGCCTGCTGCTGCTCGGGTAGTGGGACGCCAGGTGCGCTCGCCCCGGCAACAGCAGCGGCGCGCCGAGCAGGAGCACACCCGAGACGGTGATGGCCGTCAACGGTGTGGTGAGCGTGGCGAGGACACCCCAGACCGCCATTAGTGCGGCCTGGGAGAGTTTGCTGCTGATGCTCCACGCGCTGAGCAGCGAGGCGGCGTGCTCGGCGGGAGCGCGCCGCAGGCGTTCGGTGGCGTTGATGGGGTTGAAGATGCCCATGCACACGATCAGCAGGCCCTCGACGACGATGACCGTCAGCAGGCCCGGAAGGCCCGGCCGGGTGAATGCCAGGCCGAGCGGGAAGATCGACCGCAGCCAGCCGGTCGCCGTCAGCACCCGATACCGGCCGTAGCGAGCCGCGAGCCGGGCGGACAGTCGGGCGCCGACGAAGCCGCCGAGGCTGGGGATGCCGAAGGCGAGCCCGTACTCCCAGGCCGGGAAGTGGTACTGGCCCAGCAGCAGGACGGCCAGCAGCGGACCGGTGGCCATGATCAGACCGCCGGTGGTGATCGAGTTGAGGAACAGCCTGCGCAGTGCCGGGTCCCCGAACAGCACCCGCCATCCGGTGAGGAAGTCCGCCACCCGCACGCGGGCACCGGGCGTCCGTGGCGTCGCGATGTCGCCACCGTGGATGCGCAGCACACCCAGGGCGGACAACAGGTAGCTGACGGCGTCGGCCGCCACGGTGACGACCGGGCCGAAGATACCGACCAGCGCCCCACCCAGCGGTGGACCGGCGGCGGTCGCCACCCAGGTCGTGCCCTCGAACCTGCCGTTCGCGGCCAGCAGATGCTCGCCGGGCACCAGATGCTTGAGGTACGCGCCCGACGCCGCGGTGAACGCGATGCCCGCCGTTCCGGAGACGATCGAGACCACGAGCAGTTGCCCGTAGCTCAGCAGGCCGAGCAGGTAGGTGACCGGAACGCTCGCCATGACCAGGAAGCGGACGAGATCCATGCCGATCATCACCGGCCGCTTCCGGTGGTGCTGGACCCACGGACCCAGCGCCACCGCGACGACCGCGGCCACCGCGAGGCCCGCGGCCTGCAGCAGTGAGACGGCGAACGCCGAGGAATGCAGCACGCGCACCGCGATCAGCGGAAACGCGCCGAACGCGAGCAACGTGCCGTACGTGCTCACCGCGTAGGCCGACCACAACCAACCGAAACCGCGCCCCAACGTCACACCCATGCCGCTCCCTCGCCCAACCGATACCCGGGTCCCCGCATCACAGCAGCGAGGCGGTGGGCGGCTCAAACAACCGGCGCTCCCGCGAGCCACAACCAGTGGTTGGGTGGCGCGATCCCGGGTAGGGCCGTCGTGGCAGGTCTCAGCCTCGGAGGTGATGGACGTGGCGTTCGGTGCGGCTGGCGGTGAGCAGCGGTCCGGCGTAGACGTCGTGGGACAGGTGGATGCCCAGCTCGTTCGTCAGCATGGTCAGGATGCCGACGATCTGGTCGGGCATCCTGGGTCGGTCGGCCATCGTGCCGTCGTCCAGGCCGCCCAGGCCGACGGCGGCCAGAGCGTCGTGGAAGTGGTCGGGTTCCCGGCCGGCCCGGGTGTCGTACCCCTCGTTGATCCCGAAGTGGGAGATCCAGGCGCCGGCCACGAAGTAGTCGACACTGCCGAATCCCTTGAAGTTCGTGTCGACGACGACGGACTCGCCGTCCGTCGCCAGGCGGGCACCGATGTTGTCCAGGCGGGCCTTGAACTCGTACTGTTCGACGGCGATTCCCCAACCGTCCACATGCGCCACCCGGACCCAGTACGGGCCGTCGTTGCCGAGCGTGGCCAGGATTTGTGCCTCCGCTTCGGCGGCCGTCAGCGGAACCGCCGTGTCCGGGTCCATCGCGAACGCTTCGAGCACGCCGCGCTCGGACACGCCGCGCGCGAACGTCAGACACCCGGTCTCCCCCAGCAGCCACGGGCTGCCGTTGGCGACGATCCAGGCCCACTCGGCGGACCGGTCGACGTCGGTCGTCACGGTGCACCGACACGGTAGCGGAGGTGGGTGACGCCGCCCTCCCCGTCGAGCACTCTGATCAGCTCCAGCCGGCGTTGTCCGACGCCCAGATCGTCGAACAACCGCCGGCCGTCGCCGAGCAGAACCGGCACCACGTGGATCTCCAGTTCGTCCAGCAGCCCGGCGGTGATGCCGTGCCGCAGCATGACGCTCGCGCCGTGGACCAACACGTTCCGGTCGCCGGCGGCGTCCTTGGCGTCCCGGACCGCGGCTGCCAGGTCGCTCACGTAGTGCACGCCAGGCCATTCGGCTGCCCACGCGGGTGCCGGGTTGCGGCTGAGGACGTAGATGGGCACGCCATCGTGGTGGTCGCCGCCCCAGCCGGTGGCGGCCTCGAAGGTCCCGCGTCCGGTGATCACCGCACCGGTGGCCATGGCCTCGTCGACCATCCGGCCGTTGACGCTTCCCGATCCGCCGATCGCGTCCGACGGGTGGTCGCCGCGGCCGTGGAAGATCCACTCGTGCAGTTGGTCGCCACCGTCGCCGAGGCCGTTGGCCGGGCCTTCGTGGGGACCGGTGACGAAGCCGTCGAGGGACATCGACATGTCCAGCACGGTCCGCGACATCGCACACTCCCAGCCGAGGTCGCCACTCGGGCGGAGCGTCCGGGCGGCGGAGTCGGAGTCTAGTCGCCGCGTCAGGGATCGAAATCGTGCGGCGCGTCCGACGTCAGACCAGGCGCCGTGCTGTGTCCAACAGCAGTGCGTGCACGAACGCCTGCGGCAGGTTGCCGCGCAACTGCCGCTGCCGGACGTCGTACTCCTCGGCCAGCAGCCCGGGCGGTCCACATGCCGCGCGGTTGCGTTCGAACCAGCGGAACGCCTCCGTGCGCCTGCCCTGGTGCCAGTTCGCCAACGCCATGATGAACCCGCACAGCAGGAACGCGCCTTCGGCGTCGCCCAACGGCCGCTTGCCGTGCGCGAACCGGTACACGTACCCGTCCTCGACCAGGTCACGACGCACCGCATCGAGTGTGGCGACGGTCCGCGGGTCGTCGGCGGGCACCGCACCCCGGACCGGTGGCAGCAACAGGGACGCGTCCACACCCGTTTCCTTCGGGCTGCGCTGCCAGGCGCCGTCCCGTCCCATGCAGCGGCGGGACGTCTCGGCGAGAATCCGGTCCGCCATGCCGACGAGTTCGGCGGCCCGCGACCCGGGCACGTGCGCCGCGTATGCCCGCAGTCCGGCGACACACGCCAACCGGGAGTGCGTCCACCAGTCGTCGTGCAACTCCCAGATGCCGGCCTCCGGCTGTTCCCAACGCTTCTCGATCAGCCGCACCGCCACGTCCGCCGCGCGGTGGCTGTCGCCGTCCATGCGGTCGTGCGCGGCGGCCACCGCGTACAGCTGCAGGGCCTCCCCCGGCGCGTCCAGCTGGAACTGTCCGGTGACCCGGTTGCCCGCGATCGCCGTACCGCCGGGGTAGTCCGGCAGGTCCAATGTGGTCTGCTCGGGCAGCGCGGTGCCGTTCACGCGGTACGCGGGCGCGAGGTCGTCGCCGTGTTCCAGGATGCGCGCGGTGACGAACCGGACCGCGTCGTCCAGCAGCGGGTGACCGCCGACCGCGATGCCCGCGTAACACTGGTCCCGCAGCCACACGTAGCGGTAGTCGTAGTTGCGGCCCGCCTCGGCGCGTTCGGGCAGGCCCAGTGTTGCCGCCGCGACCATCCCGCCGGCCCGGGTGGTCAGCCCGCGCAGCACCGCGTACGCGTGCCGGGCGTCGCGTGGCGCGACGGTGTCGTCGAACCGCGGCACGGCCGTCTGCCACGTGTGTTCCGTCGTCGTCCAGGCCACGTCGGCGTCGATCGGGTCGGGCAGTTGCCGGTCGCTGATCTCCAGCACGAAGTCACGGTGCGTGCCGGCGGCCACGAACAGGTCCAGTCGGAGCCCGCCGTCCGGGTCGGATACCGCGTCCGCGGCGCCGGTCCACCGCAGCCGGAGGCCGCCGGTGCGGGCCAGCCAGCGACCGCTGTCGTCGCGCCGCACGTGGTGCATGGACAGCCGGCCGTGACCGGCCCGCACGTCGAGCCGGACGCACACCCGGACGTCCCGGTCGACCGCTTCGACACGGCGCAGGATCACCGCGCGGTGCTCGTCGCCGGGGAACGCCAGGGCCTCCCGGCACTCGACGACGGTGTCGTTCGTGATCCACCGGTTGCGCCAGATGAGGCTGCCCGGTTCGTAGGAGCCGCCCCACACGTACCGGTCGATCGGGGTGATCGCGTAGGTGCCGCCGCTGCCGAGCAACCCGGCCAGCACCGCTTCGTCGTCCCAGCCCGGCACGCACAGCCAGGCCAGCTCGCCGTGCGGGCCGCAGAGCGCGCCGCGCTGTCCGTCGGCGATCAGTGCGTACTCGCGCAGGACGTGCGGCGGGAACGCCTCGGTCACCGTGCCCGTCCCGCGAGCCACAACGCCACCGCGCCCACCGCCGCACCGGCGACGGTTCCCAGGACGCCGTGGTGCTGGCTGGCCCACAGTTGGACGCTGCGGGTACTCGCCTTCTCGTCGAACTCGCCGTGCGCCCCGAAGTCCCGTGGCTTGTCGGCGGGCTCCCAGAGGTTCACCGGCCGGTCGGGATCGCGCGGCTCTTCGGTCTGCTGCGACGAGAACCCGGTCCGGGCCAGGTACCTGTCCAGCAGGCCGGGCGCGATCGCGTTCGCCGCCAGCGTGCCGGCCGTGCTGCCGCCCACCCAGTACTCGCGCCGGTTGGGGTGGTCGGCGGCGTGCAGGACGGCCCGGGCGGCCACCTCCGGCTGGTAGATCGGCGGGACCGGCTGCGCGTGGCGCGGCAGCCGGGACAGCACCCAGGAGAACTGCGGCGTGTTCACGGCCGGCATCTGCACCATCGTGACCCGCACGTGGCTGCCCTCGTGCAGCAGTTCGCACCGCAGCGACTCGTGCATGCCCTGGATCGCGTGCTTCGCCCCGCAGTACGCCGACTGCAACGGGATACCGCGGTAGGCCAGCGCCGAGCCGACCTGCACGATCGTGCCCGCGTCGCGCGGCTTCATCCTGGCCAGCGCCGCCATGGTGCCGTGCACGTAGCCGAGGTAGCTCACCTCGGTGACGCGGCGGAACTCCGCGGGCCGGATCTGGTCGAACGGCGCGAACACGGATGTGAACGCGTCGTTGACCCACACGTCGATCGGGCCGAAGACCTCCTCGACCCGGCTCGCGGCCCGGTCGACCTGGTCGAAGTCGGCCACG
Source organism: Pseudonocardiaceae bacterium (assembly GCA_035546415.1). GTDB lineage: Bacteria > Actinomycetota > Actinomycetes > Mycobacteriales > Pseudonocardiaceae > DATEPR01. Next base: position 2,532 of record DASZXM010000592.1, on the reverse strand, counting down.
TCGGTGGGCAGGGGCAGGGCCTCACCGCCCGCGTCGCGCACGTCGGCCGCCGCCGCCTCCAGGCCCCGTTCACCGCGCGCCAACAGGGCGACCCGCGCGCCACGGCGCGCGAACGCACGGGCCACGGCCCGCCCGATACCACCGCTGGCGCCGGTGACGACAACCACTTGGCTCATCCCTGTGCTTCCCTCCACGACGGACTGTCAGATGCCGAGCAGGTCGGTCAGGTCGTCGGCGTGCTCCTCCTCCTCTTCGAGGATCGACTCCATCAGCCGCCGTGTCGTCGGGTCGCTCTCCCCGACCCACCGGATGATCTCCTGGTAGCTGCTGATCACGATGCGCTCCGCGACCAGGTTCTCCTCCAGCATCCGCTTCAGGTCCGACTCGTCGACCTGCACGTACTGGGTGTGCGAACGGGCCACCAGGGTGGCCGGGTCCAGGTCGGGCTGGCCGCCCAACTGGCTGACCCGTTCGGCCGCCCGCAGGGCGTGTTGCATCTCCTCGGCCGCGTGCTCGCGGAACTCGGCTGCCACCTGGGCGCGGTCGATGCCGGTGGCCGCGATCGCGTGCTGTGAGTACCGCAGGAAGCACACCACCTCCGTGGCGACCACGTCGTTGAGCACGTCGATCAGCCGATGCAGGTCACCGCCGAAGGTTCCGGTGACCGCGCCGGCCGCCATGTGTGCCCGGGCGTCCTCGCGGATCCGGCTGACATCGATGGCGAACTGGTTGTCCATGGCTCCTCTTCGAACTCCTCGATGGTGCGCTGACGGGGTGGTCCACCGACCGGGGTCAACTGGCGGGCACGCCGGGTATCGGACGCACCCGGGCCTGGAGCCGGCCGTTCTCGACGCGGCTGTCCAGCACGGGCTGGGGTGCTGTCGCCGGGCCGCGCACGATCGCCCCGTCGGCGAGGCGGAACACACTGCCGTGCCAGGGGCACACCACACACCGGTCGCCGTCCCGCTCGACGATCTCGCCCTGGTGCAGTGGGCCTGCCATGTGACTGCACCGGTCGTGCAGCACGGCGAACCCGCCGTCGCCGGCCAGCACCAGGACCGGGATGAGACCGGCCATCACGCGCACCGGCTTGCCGTCGGTGAAGTCGCCGACGGCACCCAGGTCCGTCCAGTCCTCCGGGCCGGCGTGCGGCACCTCGGCCGCGTGATTGGGGCCGCTGGCCCAGCGGAACGCCAGATCCCCGCCGAGTGCGGCGCCCGCGGCGGCCAGCGAGTACGCCATCAGCCCGGTCAGCACACCGCGGCCGTGCCGGCCGGTCGCGCGCAGCCGCAGCGACACCAGGTAGCCGGCCAGGGCCATGGTGTTCGCGGTCGCGTGCACCACGCCGACCCGCTGCTGTTCCTCGTGCCCCTCGGCGTAGTCGGCCAGGCCGGCGACCGCCGCGGGCAGGCTGCCCAGGACGCCGAACCGGATCAGCCGCGACGCCGCACCGTCGCGGTCACCGGTCACATCCAGCAACGCGGCACCGGTGAAGCAGCCGACGGCGAACTGCGCCAGCACGGGATGCACCGGATGTCCCAGCCACACGCCGTGCAGCGCATCCTTGAACCAACCCGGCCGCAGCAGTTTCGTGGTGGCGTCCCGTACCGCGCCGGCCACCCCGTCCAGCCAGGTGGCCTCCGCGATCCGGTCGACCGGATCGATCTGCTTCATGGCCGCTGAGTAACCAGCGGCACCGTTCTCTAATCACCGACGATCCGCGGCCCCAGTCGGGGCCGCCCACCCGCGTGCCCGACCGTGGCGGCAGCAGCCGCCGTTGCCGCGTGCGCGGCCGCCTCAGGTACGGCGCCGCGGACGAGGGCCAGCGTGAGCGCCGCGGTGAACGCGTCACCGGCGCCCGTGGTGTCCACGACCGGCACGTCGGCCAGCGGCACCACCACCTCGCCGTCCGGCCAGACGAACACGTTGCCCGCGTCACCGACCGACAGCGCCGCCAACCGGGGTCCGCTGTCCAGCAGCGCCCGGCCGGCGCGCAGCCCGGCGGCCACGTCCGGCACCGGGCCACCGATCAGCAGTTCGGTCTCCCGCGCGTCCGCCCGGACAACGTCGGCACAGGCCAGCAGGCCGGACACCGCGTCCGCGGCGCCCGGAGCGCCGTCCAGCACGACGAGGCCGCCAGCGGCATGTGCCGTGCGGGCGGCGGCGAGCGCCGCGACCGCGGGCTGCTGGAGTTGCACCATCACGGCACGAGCGGTGCGCAGCGCGTCGGCGTTGGCCGCGACGTCCTCTTCGGTCAGCAGGACGGCAGGCGGCAGATCTTCGAAGTACCGGTACCGTGCGTCCGCGTCGACGACCTCCACGATCAGGCCGGTCCGCGTGCCGCTCCTGCGGATCACACCGGTGACGTCGATGCCGTCCGCGCGTGCCCGCTCCAGGACCCGCTCCGCCTCGGCGTCGTCGCCGACGACGCCCACCAGGGCCACCGAGGCACCCAGTTGGGCCAGTGACACGGCCTGGTTGGCGCCCTTGCCGCCGAGGGTCTCCCGGCGCTCCCGCACCGGCTCCGACGTG
>DASZXM010000591.1:0-1642 GCA_035546415.1 Pseudonocardiaceae bacterium | reverse complement strand
CAACCGCTGCTGGTGGCCGCCCGAGGACAGCATCTCCTCGGCGGCCCGCAGTTCGCCCAGCACCACCTCGCCGTGCGCGACGAGCGCCGCGCCGGCCTCGGTCAGCCGCACGCCGCGCGGTCCCCGGTCCAGCAGTGGCCGCCCGACCTCGCGTTCCAGCTTGCCCAACTGCTGGGACAACGCGGACGCGGTGAGCGACATCCGTTTCGCGGCGCCGGCGATCGAACCGGCGTGCGCGACCTCGACCAGCACCAGCAGCCGGTCCACGTCCAGAGCCATAAGTGATGCTAACGGCACGCCGGAACTTCTCGCTGGCGATAACGGCTGTCCGGGATCAGGGTGAGTGACATGACGACCACCGCGCTCCCCGACGTCACCGCCGCCGCCGACCGCATCCGCCCCTACATCCGGCACACCCCGATGCTGGACGCCGAAGTGGACGGCCGCCGCGTGGTGTTCAAGCTGGAACATCTACAGCGGACCGGGTCGTTCAAGCTGCGCGGCGCCGTCAACGCCCTGCTGTCCGGGCCGACACCGGACCTGGTGGTCACGGCGTCCGGCGGCAACCACGGCCTCGCGGTGGCGACGGCCGCGCGGCTGCTGGGCCTGCCGGCCGTGGTGTACGTGCCGGAAACGGTGCCGGCGGGCAAGGCCCGTCGGATCGAGGCGGCAGGCGCCCGCCTGGTCCGGCACGGTGCCCGTTACTCGGACGCGGCCGAGGCCGCACTCGCGGCGACCGGCCCGGGCGCGCGCTACGTGCCGGCGTACGACGACGACGCGGTCGTCGCCGGTCAGGGCACGGTGGCGGCGGAGGTCGTGGCCGACCGCCCGGACGTGGACACGATCGCGGTCGCGGTGGGCGGCGGTGGACTGGCGGCCGGCACGGTGCTCGGCGCGGCCGGCCGCCCGGTGGTCGCCGTCGAACCGACCGACTGCCGCTGCCTGCACGACGCGATCGCCGCCGGGCGCCCGGTGGACGTGTCGATCGACTCGGTGGCGGCCTCCGCGCTGGGTGCCACCCGGATCGGCGCCCTGCCGTTCGACATCCTGCGCGACTCGCCGTCGGTGCTGGTCACCGACGACGAACTGCTGGCCGCGCGCGACCGGCTGTGGGAGGAGTTCCGGCTGGCCGTCGAACCAGCGGCCGCGGTGCCGTTCGCGGCCTGGTTGGCCGGAGGGGTTCCCGGCGACCTGCCGTGCGTGATCCTGTGCGGCGCCAACACCGACTGGACACCGATCAGCGGCTGAACCGGCCCGCCCGCACTGCGGCCAGCAGCGGACCGACATCGACGGTCAGCACAGGACCGGCCGGGTTCTTGCTGTCCCGCACGGCGCGGCCGGTGTGCGCCAGTTCGACGCACGCTCCACCGTTCCCACCGCTACGGCTGCTCTTGCGCCACCGGAGTGGCTGATCGGGGGCCATCACATGCCCTCCTTCGCTTGGGTTCCACGGTATCTATGTCAGCGTAGCCAGGAATTTCTTGCTCTCCAACGGTGTCAGGGCCGCCCTGGTGACATAGCTCCAGATCACCCCGTACTTCTGCTGTTCCGCGGGATCGTTGTCGATGTAGCGGGCCGACGTCTGGTCTTCGAGATAGACCACGTCCAGGCCGTCCGAGTTCGGCAACCGCAACAGGATGAA
>DASZXM010000590.1:0-5251 GCA_035546415.1 Pseudonocardiaceae bacterium | reverse complement strand
ATCATCCTGTTGGTGTGCGCGGAAGAAGTCATCCGCCTCGCCAGGGACGCCCGGGCCGATATGGACGGCGAACGACCGGCGGACGTGTTCACCCGCCGGTGGCGCGCGGCCCGCTCGGTACTCCGACGCGGCCAGCGACTGTTGGACTCGAAACCCGAGGAACGCCGCCTGATGAACCAGCCCACGGTGCACCTGCCGAAGCCGAAGTCGACGGCGTCGCTCTGACGGTGGGCGGGCGGCCGCGCGGGTGCGCGACCGGCCGCCGGTTCGCCGAAACACACGGCCGAAACAACACACGGTCGGACAGACCCAGCCCTCCAGTGAGGATGGCAGTGTCCCGCTGGTCCAGGGGGCTGACCGCCTGTGGCCAGGCTATCGCCGCAGGTCAGCGGTGCGACACCGAATTCGGCGGGCTGTGGACAACCAGGCCGGGATGTGGACAAGCCAGCGGGTGGCGACGGCAGCGACGGCGGCGACAGCGACGGCGACGGCGACAGCCGCGCTGGCCGCGCGCCGTCGGACCGGCCGCGCCGCCGGCCCGGCCGACCAGCCGGGCGGGCAGCCGAGCGCCATTGGGCGAGGGCAGCACCACCGGACGGGCGGGCCGGGCGGGCCGGGCGCCATCGGGCGAGGGCCGCGCCGCGACATCGACCTCGGCAGCCGCCGCGCGCAGGGCCGACTCGGCAACCTGGCAATGCAGCGTGGCCGCAACTTCGCGAGGCTGCAACTCTGCAAGGCGCAACGCGCGTAACGCCAGCCCTCGGCGGCACTGCGCGCAGGGCCGACTCGACAGCCCAGCGGTACAACGAGGCAGCAGCTCCGCGAGGCGCCAACTCTCCAAGGCGGCGACCTGCAAGGCGACAACGCGCGCGGCGTCAGCCCCCGGCGGCCGCGCACCATCCGGCGAGGGCAGCGCCGCGACATCGACCTCCGCGGCCGCTGGGCGCAGGGGCCGACTCGGCGACCCGGCAACGCAGCAAGGCAGCAACTCCGCGAGGCCGTAACTCCGCGAGGCCGTAACTCTGCAAGGCCGTCAACCCCTGCAAGGCCGGCAACGCGCGCGGCGGCAACGCGCGATGTCAGCCCTCGGTGGCTGCCACACGCAATGCTTCGATGACCCGGGTGGCTGCCTCGGGGAGGTGGCCGGGTCTGTGGGCCAGGACTACTCGGCGGCGTTCTTCCGGGCCGCCGATCACTGTGACGACCCGGACTCCTGGTGGGATCGCCGGGATGAGTGAGCCCGGGACCGTGGTCAGGCCGCAGCCCGCCGCGACCAGTCTGAGTTTGGCCAGCCAGTCGCGGGTCGTGTGCACGATGTTCGGGCGACCTTCGACGCCCGGCCACACGCCCAGTAGTGGCTCGTCGGTGGAGGTGCGGCTGGCGATCCAGCGTTGGCCGCGCAGGTCGTCCACGTGCACCGAGTCCTTCTCCGCCAACGGGTGCGTCGCGGGCACCGCCACCTGGAGGACCCGTTCGGCCAGCGTTTCCAGGATCAGCGCGGGTGTCTCGGCGTCCGGCGGGCGGAACGGGGGTGTCGAGCCCAGCACCGCGAGGTCCACGCTGCCGGCTCGCAACGCGCGGACCAGGACCGGTGTGGCGCCGTCCCTGCTGATCACCACGATGCCCGGGTGGGTGCGCCGCAGCACCGTGAGCGCCGCCGGCAGCAGGACCGCGCCTGCCGCCGGGAAGATGCCCAGCCGCACCGTGCCCGTTTCCGCCGGTAGGCCGCGTAGTTCGCGGTCGGCGGCGTCGAGCGCGTCGAGGACCGTCGCCGCGTGGCGCAGGATCACCCGGCCGGTCGGGGTGAGGTGCACGCCGGAGCGGCGGCGTTCGAACAGTGGGCTGCCTGCCACCCGTTCCACCGCCGCCACCTGGCGGGACACCGCCGACTGGGTGTAGCCCAGCGACATCGCCGCCGCGCTGAAGGTGCCCCGCTCGGCGACCTCGCGCACCACCCGCAGTCCGACCAGTGACACATCGGTGAAGTCCATGACATTCACGCATACCACGGATGCCGAACTCTCGTTGGACGCATACGAAACCGCTGCCTAGCGTCGATGGCATGACACGCATCGCCCTCGTCACCGGTGCCAACCAGGGCATCGGTTACGCCCTCGTCACCGATCTCGCCGCCCGCTGGCGGCCCGACGACCTCGTCCTGCTCACCGGCCGCGATCCCGGCCGCGTCGCCGAAGCCGCCACCCGGGCCGCGGCGACCGCGACCGCACGCGTCGAGGGCCGCGTGCTGGACGTCACCGACACCGCCGCCATCGCCGCGCTCGCCGCCGAACTGGGCGCCGTGGACGTGGTGATCTCCAACGCCACCGCCCGCATCACGCCCGACCGCACCCCTGCGGAGCAGATCGACGAGTTCGTCGACGTCGCCAACGGCGCGACCGACGCGATCCTCCGCTCGTTCGGCCCGATCGTCCGGCCCGGCGGGCGGTTGATCATCGTGGCGAGTTCGCTGGGCACGCTGGGCCACCTCGACGAGCGGCTGCATCCGCTGTTCGAGAACGCCACGCTGGACGATGTCGCGAAGGTCGTCGCCGACTGGCGGGCCGCCGTGCACGACGGCACCGCGCGGGAACGCGGCTGGCCGGAGTGGATCAACGTGCCGTCGAAGGTCGCGCAGGTCGCGGCCGTGCGGGCCGTCGCGCGGGAGCGGCGGGACACCGACCTGGCCGCCGGCACGCTCGTCGCGGCCGTCTGTCCCGGGCTGGTCGACACGCCGACGTCCCGACCGTGGTTCGACGACTTCAGCCGCGCCCGCACGCCCGAACAGGCGGCGGTCGGTGTGCTCGACTTCGTCCTCGCCGACCCGGTCGACCCGGCCACCTACGGCGAGCTGGTCCGGTACGGCACCGTCCTACCGTGGCACAGCGGCCGGCCGGTCACAGATCGCCGAGCGCGGTGACCGGCGACTCGACGCAGTCCGCCACGAACCGCAGGAAACCGCCTGCCGTGCCGCCGTCGCACACCCGGTGGTCGAACGCGAGCGTCAGCTGACAGACCTTGCGGACCACCAGTTGGCCGTCGACCGCCCACGGCCGGTCCATGATCCGGCCCATACCCAGGATCGCGACCTCCGGGTGGTTGATGATCGCGGCCGAACCGTCCACTCCGAACACCCCGTAGTTGTTCACGGTGAACGTGCCACCGGTCAGGTCCGCCGGTGTCAGGGTCGCCGTCGTCCGCTCCCGGATGGCGGCGGCCAGGTCCCGGGTGGTCAGGGTCTCGGCGTCGCGCACCACCGGCACCATCAGGCCCTTGTCCGTCTGCGCCGCGACCCCCAGGTGGACCGAGCCGAGCAGCACGACGTCGTCGCCCTCGACCCGGGCGTTCAGCTCCGGGTACCGGCGTAGGCCCGCCACCACGAACCGGGACACCAGGGACAGCAGGCTGACCGGTCGGTCCGGCCGGGTGGCGTTGAGCGCGGCCCGGGCGGCGACCAGTTCGGTCGCGTCCACGTCCACCCACACCGTCGCTTCCGGGATCTCCCGCCGCGACGTGGTGAACTTCGCCGCGGCCGCCTTCCGCAGCGGAACACGGCGGTCCCGCGACGGCGCCCCGGTGTGGCGGTCCGGCGACGCCGGCACCGCCGTGTCCAGGTCGGCCCGCCGGACGATGCCGCCCGGGCCGGTGCCGGTCACCGACGCCAGTTCGATGCCCCGCTCCCGCGCCAGTTTCCGCACGTACGGCGAGATGACGCCGACGACGGGGGCGGCGGGCGCGCGGCGGCCGCGCCGGTTGCGCACCCGCCGGGTCGACGTGGACGTGCCGTAGCCGACCAGCACGTTCCCCGAGGTGGCGACGCCGGGCTCGGCGAAGCCGGAGCCCACCTCCGCCACGGTGACCAGTGGCGCGCCGACCGGCACCGAGTCGCCCGGTGCGCCGTGCAGCGCCGTGATCACCCCGGCGAACGGGACGGGCACCTCGACCGCCGCCTTCGCGGTCTCCACCTCGACCACGACCTGGTCGACACCCACCGTGTCGCCGACCTCGACCAGCCAGTTGACGATCTCCGCCTCGGTCAGGCCCTCGCCGAGGTCGGGCAGCCGGAATTCAGGCACCGTACGACTCCACATCGTCGTCCCACTGCAACCGGTCGATCGCGTCGAGGATGCGGTCCACGCCGGGCAGGAAGTGCTCTTCGAGTTTGGGTGCTGGGTAAGGGATGTCGAAGCCGGTGACGCGCAGCACCGGCGCGTGCAGGTGGTGGAAGCAGCGTTCGGTCACCCGCGCCGCCACTTCCGCGCCGTACCCGCAGAAACCCGCGGCCTCGTGCACCACGACCGCCCGGCCGGTCCCGCGCACCGACGCCGTCACCGTCGCGTCGTCGAACGGGGACAGCGAGCGCAGGTCGACGACCTCGACGTCCCAGCCCTCCGCGACCGCCGCGTCGGCCGTCTCCAGCGCCGTGGCGACCATCGGGCCGTACGCGATCAGCGTGACGTCCCTGCCCGGCCGGCGAACCACCGCCCGGTCCAGGCCGGCACCGTTGCGCTCGAACGACACCGGGGCCTTGGACCAGTAGCGGCGCTTGGGTTCCAGGAAGATCACCGGGTCGTCGCAGTCGATCGCGTCGCGCAGCAGGTCGTAGGCGTCCTGCGGGGTGCCGGGCGTGACGACGCGCAGGCCGGGCGTGTGCGTGTAGTACACCTCGGACGAGTCGCTGTGGTGCTCCACGCCGCCGATGCCGCCGCCGTAGGGGATCCGGATCACCACCGGCAGGGCGACGGCGCCGCGTGTCCGGTTGCGCAGTTTCGCCAGATGGCTGGTGACCTGCTCGAACGCCGGGTAAGCGAACGCGTCGAACTGCATCTCCACGACCGGTCGCAGGCCGTTCATGGCCATGCCGATCGCCGTGCCGACGATGCCGGACTCGGCCAGCGGTGTGTCCGCGACCCGCCGGTCGCCGAACCGTTCGGCCAGCCCGTCGGTCACCCGGAACACACCGCCGAGCGTGCCGACGTCCTCACCGAGGACGAGCACCCGCTCGTCGGCGTCGAGGGCGTCGCGCAGCGCGGCGTTGAGCGCGCCGGCCAGGGACAGTTCGGCGAGCGTGGCCGTCATGCCAGTTCTCCCGCCAGGAACGCGGCCTGCTCACGCAGTGCGCTGGTCGGCCGGGCGTAGACGTGCCGGAACAGGTCGGCCGGGTCGGGTTCGACGTCGGCGTTCAGGGCGTCGCGGACGGAGGCGGCGAAAGCCTCCGCGTCCGCGTCGACGGCGGCCCGGCCGGCGTCGTCGA
>DASZXM010000589.1:0-1564 GCA_035546415.1 Pseudonocardiaceae bacterium | reverse complement strand
GTGATCGAGCAGCAGGCCCAGCGGATCGAGCAGCTTGAGGCCCTGGTCGCCGAGTTGCAGCGGCGGCTGGGGCAGAACTCGCGCAACTCGTCCAAGCCGCCGTCCTCGGACGGGCCGGCCAAGCCAGCGCGGCGTTCGTCGTCTGGATCGGGACGCTCGCCAGGTAAACAGCCCGGCGCCCCGGGCGTCAGCCTGGCCCGCTGCGCGGAACCGGACGTGGTGATCGATCATGTGCCCCAGGCGTGTCGCGGGTGCGGGCAGGATCTGGCCGCTGCGCCCAAGACAGGTGTGGTGGTGCGCCAGGTCGTGGACCTCCCGCAGATCAGCGTGTCCACCACCGAGCATCGGATGCACAAGCGACGGTGTAGCTGTGGGGTGGTGACCACGGCGACCGCGCCGTCGGAGGCGACCGCGCCGGTGGTCTACGGGCCCAACCTCCGGGCTCTGGCGGTGTACCTGCTGGTGTTCCAGCACGTGCCGGTGGAACGCACCGCGATGCTGTTGGCCGACGTGTGCGACGCACCGGTGTCCACCGGCTGGGTCTGCCGGACCCTGGCCCAGACCGCTGATGCTCTGGCCGATGTTGACCGGCTGATCCGGGCTCTACTCACGGCGGCCCATGTTCTGCATGTAGACGAAACCTCCACCCAGGTCGCGCGACACCGGTACTGGCTGCACGTGGCCTGCACCCCGCTGCTGACCGCGTTTCACCTACACTCCTCCCGCGGCCGGGCCGCGGTCGACGAGTTCGGCATCCTGCCTGACTTCGCCGGGGTGTGCGTGCACGACGCCCTGTCCGTCTACGACGCGGGCGCCTACCCCAGCGCCGTGCACGCGTTGTGCGGGGCGCACCTGATCCGCGAGTTGACCGCCGCTGACGAGGCCCACCCCGGCCAGAAATGGCCTACCCAGGCCCGCGACGCGCTGCTGGCGCTGAACACCGCCGCGCACCGCGCCCGTGGAGCCGGACTGCCACAGATCCCACCCGAGATCGCCGAGTTCTACCTGACCCTGTTCACCCAGGCCATCGCCGTGGGCCTGTCGATGCATCCCCGCGCCGCCGGCCGGGAGCAAACCAAGACCCGTAACCTGCTGGAACGCTTACGCGACCGCGCCGCCCAGGTCCTACGTTTTGCCCACGACCTGGCCGTGCCGTTCACCAACAACCAGGCAGAGCGAGATCTCCGCCCCGCCAAGACTCAACTGAAGATCTCCGGCTGCCACCGCAGCACCACCGGCGCCACCGCATGGCTACGCGTACGCGGCTACATCTCCACCGCCCGCAAGCACGGCGTCAACGTCATGACCGCCATCCACGACGCCGTCACCGGCCACCCCTGGACACCGCCAGCTCCATTTCAGACCTGAATGCTTACCGACCAAGTCCGGCGCCGGCGTGGCTCCCGGATCCTGCCTTGTGCTGTTGACGCGCCAGCCGCGACGCAGGAACGCGCCCTGCCAGCCCTGCTCCCGCATCAGCCGTTCGATCCGCTTACGAGACACTGGAATACCGTCGCGGCGCAGCTGCCGCCACACCCGATCCGACCCGTAGGTGCACCCGGAA
>DASZXM010000588.1:0-2437 GCA_035546415.1 Pseudonocardiaceae bacterium | reverse complement strand
CTGGCCGGTGAACTGGGCCTGGCCGGGGTGCGGGCGCTGGTGCTGGAGCGGCAGCCGCAAATCCGGGAGACGCCGAGGGCCTACGGGTTGGGCGGGCAGATCCTGGAACTGCTGCGGTACCGGGGCCTGCTGGACCGGTTCGAGGCTGCCGCGACGGGACCGATCCACGCGGCTCCGCGCGTGCCGTTCGGCGGTGTGCACGTGGACCTGGCGCAACTGGCCGATCCGCCGCTGCGGGCGCTGGGACTGCCGCAGCCGCGGCTGGAACAGGTGCTCGACGAACGCGCTCACGAGATGGGCGCGGACATCCGCCGTGGCCACGACGTGACCGGGGTCGGCCAGGACGACACCGGTGTCACCGCCGACGTCGCCGGCCACGGCCGGGTGACCGCCCGGTACCTGGTCGGCTGCGACGGTGGGCGCAGCCGCGTCCGCTCCTGGGCCGGCATCCCGTTTCCGGGCACCACCTACCCCGAGGTCAACCGGCTCGCCCAGCTCACCATCGCCGATTCGGTGACCGTCCGGGACGACGGCGACGTCGACGTGCCCGGGCTGGGCCGGGTGCCGGTCGCCGCGTTCACCCGGACCGGTCGCGGTGTGTTCTCGTGCGGCCGGTTGACCGCAGGCGAACTGCTGGTCCAGACCACTGAGGACGAGGCCGTCGAGTACGACGACGACGTGCCGATGACCATGGCGGAGTTGCAGGCCAGCATCCGCCGCGTGCTCGGTGCCGAACTGCCGGCCACCGGCGCCAGTCGACTGTCGCGCTACCAGTTCCAGGCCCGGCAGGCCGAGCGCTACCGCGACGGGCGGGTGTTCCTGGCCGGCGACGCCGCCCACCTGCTGCCCGCCACCGGCGCCGCGATCAACCTCGGCATGCTCGACACCGTCAACCTCGCCTGGAAGCTGGCCGCCGCCGTCCACGGCCGGGCGCCCGCCGGCCTGCTGGACACCTACGACACCGAACGCCGGTTCGCGGGCGCACGCGCACTGCGGCAGGCACAGGCCCAGGTGGCGCTGCGGCGCGGACAGGACGCGGCGGCCGACGCGCTGCGGGACGTCGTCGAGGAACTGCTCGCCGACGCTCCGGCCGCGCGCCGCGTCGGAGCCATGATCGCCGGCGCGGACGTCCGCTACCCGGGTACCGGGCACCCGCTGACCGGCACCTTCGCCCCCGACCTGACGCTGCACACCGACCAGGGCACCAGCAGCGTCGCCGCATTGCTGCGCCCGGCCCACCCGGTCCTGCTCGACCTGGCCGGCCGCCCCGACCTGCGAGAGACCGGCCGCGGTTGGCAGCACGTCCACGTCGTCACAGCGAAAACCGACGAGCGGCCGGCCGACGCCCTACTGATTCGCCCGGATGCCACCGTCGCCTGGGCAGGCACCGACGAACCCACCCTGCGCGAGGCGCTGACCACCTGGTTCGGCACCGCAGCGACACTCGGATGACCGGCGGCCGGGCGGCTCGGCCGGTCCTGACCGGCCAGCCGGACCGCTCAGCCGGTCCCGACCGGCCAGCCGGACCGCTCAGCCGTTCCTGACCGGCACCGACTCGCCCGGCCGCGGCGTGTACCGCCGGCGCCATTGGCCGAACCGCACCTCCGTGCTGGTGCCGCCGACGCTGCGCAGTGTCACCGATGTGGGCTTTCCGTTGCGCCACGCCAGATCCACGGTGAACCCCCCGCGCGCGCCGATGCCGGTCACCCGACCCGACCGTGCCCAGGCGTCGGGCAGCGCGGGCAGCAGTTCGATCACACCGGGCCGCGAGTACAGCAGCATGTCCAGCATGGCCGTTGGCGTGCCGAGGTTCGCGTCGATCTGGAAGACGGTGCTGGTGCCGAAGCTGTACATGTCGAAGAAGTTCGGCGCCGCGCCGTTGGCGAAGTTCACGGACGGCTTCATCACGGTGCCGACCAGTTGGTAGGCCCGGTCGGCGTCACGCAACCGGGACCAGCACAGCGACCGCCACGCGCACGCCCAGCCGAAGCTGTCCATCCCGCGGGCGATCAACAGGTTCCGCACGCCGTCGATCAACTCGGGCGGGCTGTCGTCGAGGTTGATCCGGTCGCCGGGGAAGAAGTCGATCAGCGGTGACAGGTGCCGGTGCTGGTTCTCGCCGAGGTTGTCCGGCGACATCCACTCCTCCAGCCAGCCGTTCGTCGGGCTGACCACCGGCAGGTACAGCTTCGCCTGCAACCCGGCGAGTTCACCGGCGAACGCCGCGTCGGTGTCCAGCAGCGCGGCGGCCTTCCGGGTGTGGTCGAACAGCATCCACGCCTGCTCCTGGGCGTAGGTGATGCCGATCGCGTCCTGCGGCCCCTGTTCCGGTGACCAGTCGTGGTCGTCGACCAGCACCTCCTTGCCGTCGACGGTCGTGGTGACCAGCCGGGCGGCCCAGAACTCGGCGGCGCCCTTGAGCAGTGGGTAGATCCTG
>DASZXM010000587.1:0-2402 GCA_035546415.1 Pseudonocardiaceae bacterium | reverse complement strand
ATCTGCTGCGGCAGTTGGTAGCCGTGGCCGGTGGACAGCCCTTCGGCGCGCGTCTTGTTGGGGCGCCGGACGAGTTCACCGGCCAGCCACGAGTCGTGCGCGGCGGGCGCCGCCGACGACTGGACGCCGATGATCCGGCAGTTCGGCGCCAGCGCGGACGCGGCGAGGCACGCGCCGGACGCGCCCGTGCCCGCGCCTACCGGCACGAACAGCACGTCCAGGTCCGGTTCGCGTTCGAAGATCTCCAGGTACGCCGTTGCCACGCCGGCGATGAGCAGCGGTTCGTCACCGGAGCTGACCAGCGTCGCGCCGGTCCTCCCGGCGAGTTCCTCGGCGTACTCGCGGGCCAGGTCGAACTCGGCGCCGTGCTCGATCAGCGTCGCACCCAGCCCGCGCACGGCCGCCGCCTTGAGCGGGTTCGGGTTCTCCGGCATGACGATCGTGCACGGCACGCCGAACAGCCGGGCCGCGTACGCCAGCGACTGCGCGTGGTTGCCGGTGGAGTAGCCGAGCACACCGGCGGCGCGCTGCTCCGCTGTCAGCGAGCTGAGCAGTGTGATCCCGCCGCGCACCTTGAACGCCCCGACCGGTTGGGCGTTCTCGTGCTTCACGAACGTCGTGGTGCCGGTGGTCGCGTTCAGCGCCGGGTAGGACCACATCGGGGTCGGCGGGAGGTGAGCGGCCAGGAGCTGGCGGGCCTGGAGCACGTCGGCGATCGTCGGAGTGCGCATGCCGCCACGCTCGCAGGGCCCCGCACCGCGGGGCAACGACATTTCCCGAAGAATTGGCTCATCCCGGACGGCCGGGTGTCGTGCCATCGCTTCCCGGGCACCGGACCGGGTCGGGACCATGTCCGCGCCGGTGACGGTCATCGGGACCAGGAGGAGCCACGCCCATGCGGGTGACACACGTCGACGACGTGGCCCTGCTGTGCGGTCTGGCCGGACCGGGCACCGGGCGGCGGTGCGTGCTGGACGGCAGCCCGCCCGCCTATCTCGTCCCGAACGGCACGGCCGACCTGTACGCCGTGCCCCGCACGCTGGGCGGGCCCGCGGCGGACCGCCGGTTCCTCGCCACCGTCGGGCCGGGCGCTGTCGTGCCCGGTGCCACCGTGCTCGGCGCGTGGCAGCTGATGCTGCTGCCCTCCGCCGAGGTCCTGCCGTTAAACGTGGACCGGTTGCGCGGCGTCGGCTACGCCGCGCTCGCCGAGCCGCACCGCACGCCCGTGCCGGTACCGCGAACCGGGTCGGTGATCGTCGCCGCCCTGGCCCGCGGCCTGGACGCGACGCTGGCGGCGCTGGCCGACGCGCTGCGCGGCGGCGAACCGCCCGCGCATTCGGTCGCGATCGCACCGGGCGAGATCGTGTCGCTGAGTGCCGGCAGCGCCATGACCGGCGCGGGCGGGGTCGTCTGGCTGCGGGTCGCAGGCGGGCACGCCCGGCGCAACGGTGACCCGGCGGCCGTGTTCGGCAGCGGTGAGCCGGCCCTGCTGGCCGGTCGGGACTGGATCACCGTCAACGATCCTGCCACCGTCGAAGCGGTGGGCACGTCCGACCTGCTCGCCACCGGCCACCTGCCGGCGGCGCTGGACGCACACGCGGCGCTCACCCTGCGGCGGATCGCCGACCGTCGCTGACGTCGCCGCCGGCCAGGTGCGACACGACGCCCCTGGCCCGGTTGTCCACCGAGATCCGCAGCACCTCGGCGAGCACGTTCACCAGGCCCTGCGCGACCGCCGGCAGGTCGGCGTCGGCCGCGCCGCCGCGCAGCGCGAACAGCCGGGTGCCGGCCGCCTCGACCAGGTGGTGCGTCGCGGACTGCGTGGTGTCCAGCAGTTCGGACAGCAGACGCAGCGCGCCGATCGGGCTCAGGCCGATCCGGTGCAGGTCCAGCGCGGACAGCAGCGCCCTGGGCTGCACCACCCGCACCACGCCGTCGTCGGCGCGGCCCACGACGCCGTGCCGGGTCAGGGCGTACAGCAGTGCCGGGTGTTCGGACTCGACGCGGCCGATCAGCATCTCCAGCGTCGCCCCGCCGGGACGCTCGCCGCGGTGCGTGCCCAGCATCGCCTCGATGGACACCAGGTTGAAACCCTGCCGCTGCAAGCCCTTGATCGTCTCCAACCGGCGCACGTGCGACTCGTCGTAGTACGCGACCCGGCCGCGCCGCACCGGCGGCGGCAGCAGCTTGCGCGCCTGGTGCGCCCGGATGTTGCGCGGCGACATACCGACCTTTCGGGACAGTTCCTCGACGGTGTACGCGCGGTCGGTGTCGGGCATTCGACGGATGTCGGTCTGCTGCGGCATGGCGGTTCCTCCCGGGCCAGATCCCTACCGATGTCGTCGATCGGTGCTTTCGAGCCTTGGCGCCGCATGTGTGTCACGTCGAGGCGTTGCCCGTCG
>DASZXM010000586.1:0-3545 GCA_035546415.1 Pseudonocardiaceae bacterium | reverse complement strand
GGTGCGGGAGCCGGCGACGGCCGCGCAGTTCGCCGTGACCGGGTCGGCCGAGGGCGACCTGGACTCCCCTGGTGCGCTCGGGCTGGTGGACGCGGCCCGCCGACAGGTCAGCGCGAGCGACGACCCGCAGCTGAAGGGGTTGGCCGACCGGCTGTCCGAGGCGGCCGTGCTGTTGGCCGACGTGGGCGCCGAGCTGACCGGTTACCTGGACGGCCTGGCCGCCGACCCGGGCCGCCTGGAGCAGGTGCTGGCCCGGCAGGCCGAGCTGAAGGCGTTGACCCGCAAGTACGCCGCTGACGTGGCCGGGGTGCTGGCGTGGGCGGAGGAGGCCGAGCAGCGGTTGGCGGGCCTGGACACCTCCGAGGAGGCGTTGACGGCACTGGCGGCCCGCAGGGACGAGCTGGCGGTCCAGTTGGCGGAACGGGCCGAGTCGATCACGATGGCGCGCCAGGCGGCCGCCACGGAGCTGGCGAAGGCCGTCACCGACGAGCTGGCGGGGCTGGCGATGGCCGCCGCGGCCGTGGACGTGTCGGTGGTGCCCAAGGCGGTGGACGCCACGGACCCGTTGGCGCTGCGGGTGGGCAAGCGGACGCTGCACGCCGGTCCGGACGGCGTGGACGACGTGGAGCTGCGGTTGCGCGCGCATCCAGGTGCGCCGCCGCTGCCGGTGCACAAGGGCGCGTCCGGCGGTGAGCTGTCCCGGGTGATGCTGGCCCTGGAAGTGGTGCTGTCGCACGCCGATCCGGTGCCGACGCTGGTGTTCGACGAGGTCGACGCGGGCGTCGGCGGTCGGGCCGCGGTGGAGGTGGGGCGGCGGTTGGCGCGGCTGGCGCGCAGCCACCAGGTCATCGTGGTGACGCACCTGCCGCAGGTCGCCGCGTTCGCCGACCGGCACCTGGTGGTGGACAAGTCGTCGGCCCGTGGCCTGACCCGCAGTGGTGTGAAGACGCTGGCCGAACAGGACAGGGTCGCGGAGCTGGCGCGGATGCTGGCCGGCATGGACGAGACGGACACCGGTCGGGCGCACGCCGAGGAACTGCTGGCCGCCGCTGCCGCGGACAAGGCCGCAGACAAGGCCGGGAAGCCGAAGAAGCGGACGAAGGCCAAGTTGTGATCCGAACAACCGGACCGCGGTTCCTCCCCCCAAACGGGCGGGGCGTACTGACCACAACGGCGCAGTTCGGCGTGGCGAACGGACTAACGCGAGTCGATTTGTCACCATCGCCGCATGAAGCTCCCCGGTTTGCTCGCCAGGACCAGTCGTGAACTGCCCGGTGTCATCGGGGTCGCCCGGGTCGACCGGCGTACCGGTGACCTGCTGCGCCGTGTCGGCCCCGGCGACATCGTCGTGTTCAACCAGATCGACCTGGACCGTCGCACGGCCGACGCGCTCGTCGCCGCCGAGGTGGCGGGCGTCGTCAACGCGTCGGCGTCGATCTCCGGCCGGTTTCCCAACCTGGGCCCGGAAATCCTCGTCTCAGCGGGCATCCCCCTGATCGACAACGTGGGCACCGGCGCGCTGCACGACATCAAGGAAGGCGCCCGGCTGCGCCTGCACGAGGGCTGTGTGTACGCGGGGGAACGCGAACTGGCCAAGGGCACCGAGCAGACGCCCGAGTCGGTGGCCGACCAGATGATCGAGGCGAAGGCCGGCATGTCGGCCCAGCTGGAGGCGTTCTCCGCGAACACCATCGAGTTCCTGCGCCGGGAACGCACGATGATCCTGGACGGCGTGGGCGTGCCCGAACTGTACGAGCCCATGAAGGACCGCGAGGTGCTGGTCGTGGCCCCTGGTCACGGCCACGCCGACGAGCTGCGCAGGCTGCGCCGCTACGTGAAGGAGCACCGGCCGGTGCTGATCGGCGTGGAGTCGGGCGCGGACACGCTGCGCGCGGCCGGGTACAAGCCGCAGGTCATCGTGGGTGACCCGGACGGCATCCGCACCGAGACGCTGCTGTGCGGCGCCGAGGTCGTCGTCCCGGCACACGCCGACGGCCACGCGCCGGGCCTGGAACGCGTGCAGGACCTGGGCATCGGCGCCGTCACGTTCCCGGCGTCGGGCAACGCGGAGGACCTGGCGCTGCTGCTGGCCGACACGCACGGCGCGAGCCTGGTCGTCACGGTCGGGTCGCAGGCCACGTTGGCGGAGTTCCTGGACCGCGGCCGGTCCGGCTCGAACCCGTCGACGTTCCTCACCCGCCTGAAGCTGGGCAGCCGGCTGGTGGACGGCAAGGCGGTCGCCACGCTGCACCGGGCCCGGGTGTCGTTCGGGGCGGTGGTGCTGCTCGTGGTCGCGGTGCTGACGGCGGTGCTGATCGCGTTGGCCGTGTCCGACGCCGGCCAGCTGTACCTGCGGTGGATCGCCGACGCCTGGCACTCCGCCGTCACCTGGATCAAGGGGCTGTTCTCGTGATTTCCTTGCGGTACCACGTCATCTCGATCGGCGCGGTGTTCCTGGCGCTCGCGTTGGGTGTCGTGCTCGGGTCGACGACGCTGTCCGACTCGCTGCTGTCGGGCATCAGCGGCCAGAAGGCGCAACTGGGCGAGCAGGTCACCAACCTGGAGGCGCAGCGCGACGGCCTGGACGCCCGACTGTCGGACGCCGACCGGTTCGCGACGGGCATCGGCCCACTGGCGGTGCGCGGCCTGCTCGCGCAGCGCACGGTGGTGCTGATCGCCACGCCGAATGCCGGTCAGTCCGATGAGGACGCGTTGAAGGGCCTGCTCACGGCAGCCGGTGCCCAGGTCACCGGCGAACTGCGCCTGACGGACGCGTTCAGCGACCCCAACCGTGCCGACCAGTTGCGCGATCTGGTCACCCAGCTGATCCCGGCGGGCGCGCGCCTGCCGGTGGCGTCGGACGCGGGCACGCTGGCCGGCGGCCTGTTCGGCGACCTCCTGCTGTTGAACAAGACCAACAACGCCTCCCAGGCCACGGCGGACGAGCGCACGGCAGCGCTGACCGGCCTGGCGTCGGCGGGCTTCGTGAAGCCGGGCGGCCAGGTGGCACCGGCCCAGCTGGCGGTGGTTCTGACCGGCGGGGCGCAAACCGGCGACACGGCAGGCGACCGAGCCACGATGCTGGCGAACTTCGCCACACAACTCCAGAAGTCCGGCGCCGGCACGGTGCTGGCCGGTGACGCAGGCGCCGCAACCGGTTCCGGCCCGATCGGCGTGGTCCGCGCGGTAACCGCCCAGAGCTCGATCCTGTCCACTGTAGACGACGTCAACACGGCAGCCGGCAGGATCGTCACGGTACTGGCGCTACAGGAGCAGTTGTCCGGCAAAGCCGGCAGTTACGGAACTGCCGGAAATGCTCAAGCCCCAACCCCGGAAACCCCCACCAACTAACCAAAGATCAAGCCAAAAAACCACGACCGAGCCCAGTCACTCACAGCCAAGGAAGTAGTTCGAGCTTCGCGGAAAATCCGAAGCGGCGCCCCGCAAGGCGACCACCCACGGTGGCGAACCGACCGCACCCTGTGCGAAGCGCGAGCACGGAAGGTGCGAACCTAAGGTGACCGCGGTAGATGGGGGTCCGGGGG
>DASZXM010000585.1:0-6876 GCA_035546415.1 Pseudonocardiaceae bacterium | reverse complement strand
TCGCGGCGACGGAGGCCGTCGCCACCCGGACCGCCCGCCTGACCTGGGAACAGACCACCCTCCCGTGGCTGGTCCGCAAACTCGGCGTGGACGTCCTGCACTCGCCGCACTACACGGCCCCGCTGGCCGTGCCGGCCGCGTCGGTGGTCACCCTGCACGACGCGACGTTCTTCACCGACGCCGTGCTGCACTCGTCGGTGAAGGCCCGGTTCTTCCGCTGGTGGACGCGGGCGTCGCTGCGACGCGCCCAACTGTGCGTGGTGCCGTCACAGGCGACGGCGGCCGAACTGGTGCGCGTGGCGGCCGCGGACCCGAGAATGCTGCACGTCGCGCCGCACGGCGTGGACACCGACCGGCTGCACCCGCCGTCGACCGAGGAGATGCGCGTCGTACGGGACGGTCTCGGCCTGGGCCCGGACGAGGACTACGTGGCGTTCCTGGGCGCGCTGGAACCGCGCAAGAACGTGCCCGCGCTGATCAGGGGTTTCGCACAGGCGTGCCGTGGCCGGACCGATCCGCCCGCGCTGGTGCTGGCCGGCCAGCCCGGCTGGGACGGCCAGGTCGAGCGGGCCCTGGACGCGGTGCCGCGACGACTGCGGGTGATCCGCGCCGGCTACCTGCCGTTCGAGTGGCTGGCCGGCTTCCTCGGCGGTTCCCTGCTGGTCGCGTACCCCAGCCTGGGCGAGGGTTTCGGGCTGCCGGTGCTGGAGGCCATGGCGGCCGGGTCGTGCGTGCTCACCACGCGGCGGCTGTCCCTGCCGGAGGTCGGCGGCGACGCGGTCGCCTACTGCGGTGTCGGCACCGGTGACATCGCCGCGGCCCTGACGGAGCTGTTCGACGACCCCGCGCGGCGCGCCGACCTGGCGTCGGCGGCGCAGCTGCGGTCGAAGGAGTTCACCTGGGCCGGCAGCGCCGACCGGCACCGCGAGGCGTACGAGAGGGCTGTGCTGCTGTACCGGCGTGGCCGCTGACACAATGGTCGACCGTGACCGACCAGTATGGCGACGATCTTGGCGTTGTCGTCGTGACGTATTCGCCCGGTGAGACGCTGGAGCGATTCCTGGACAGCCTGGCGAAGGCCACGTCGCGGCAGGTGACGGTGGTGCTGGCCGACAACGAGTCGACCGACGGCGCCCCGCAACGGGCCGCGGAGGCACGGCAGAACGTCACGTTCCTGCCGACCGGCGGCAACCTCGGCTACGGCGGCGGAGCCAACCGCGGCGTCGCGGCGCTGCCCCGGTCGGTCGGCTGGGTCGTGGTCGCCAACCCGGACGTCGAATGGGCGGTCGACTCCCTGGACGTGCTGTTGGACGCGACGACACGCTGGCCGCGCGGCGGCGCGTTCGGGCCGTTGATTCGCGAGCCCTCCGGCGTGGTGTACCCGTCGGCGCGGCTGCTGCCGTCACTCGGCAGGGGGATCGGACACGCGACCCTCGGCCGCGTGTGGCCGGGCAACCCGTGGACCAGGTCGTACCGCCAGTCGGACACGGCCGTACGGGAACGTGTCGCCGGCTGGCTGTCCGGATCGTGCCTGCTGCTGCGACGTTCCGTCTTCGACGAGGTCAGTGGGTTCGACGAGCGGTATTTCATGTACTTCGAGGACGTCGACCTGGGCGACCGGATCGGCAGGGCCGGCTGGCAGAACGTGTACGTGCCGTCGGCGGAGGTCGTGCACATCGGCGGTCACGCGACATCGCGCCGGGCAGGCGTCATGCTGGCGGCCCACCACCGCAGCGCGTACCGGTACCTGGCCGACCGCCACCGAGGCGCGGCGTGGGCACCGGTCCTGATGGTGATCAAGGCGGCGTTGGCGATCCGGCTGAAACTGGAAACCCGCCACGGCTGATCCGGGACGGCGGCGGAGGTGGGGGTCGCGCGCTGTCGGCAGGGGCGCGGTCGCGTGGGTTGCTGTCGCTGCTTGGGTGGCGGCTGCTTGGGTCGCCGCCGCTGCTTGGTGGCGGCCCCGTGCGTCGCCGCCGCTTGCGTCGCTGCTGCTTGGGTCGCTGCCGCCGCTCGGCTCGCCCGCGAACCGGCCTGAGCTGCGGCGCCGGGCTTGCCTCGCCGAGGTCTCGCCGACGTCTCGCTGTGGCGACGACACGCCGAGCGGGCGCTGGGCTGCGCTCGGATCGTCTCCAGCCCGGATTGTCTCCCCGGGGCGACGACACGCCGGATGGAACTCGGCTGGGGCGGGGCGTGCGCGGCTTCGCTGGCAGCTGGCTCCTCATCCGCGAGCCGGCCCCGGCGGATTTCGCTTGTAGGGAAACCGTTCGGCGTGTCGACCCTTCGCCGAGGTCGCAGGCTTGCCGCGAAAGTCGAGTTCTGGCTCGGGTTATTGGCCGTCGAGGCGGCGGGACAGTGTGCCTCGTTGGGTGCCTGGTTGTTGGGTCGTCGGAACCAGGCCGTCCAGTTGCCTCGGCGTCTGTTCCTGTTCCTCGAACAGCGGGTTGCGGGCCTGTTGGTCCTCGAACAGCGGGTTTCGCTGTTGCGGCGCCTGGCCTTGCGTGCCCGGCTGTGCGACCGGCTGGTGCTGTCCGGACTGGTACTGGTTGCCCGGGTATGGCACCGGCTGGTGGTGTCCGCTCGACCCGCCCGGATACGGCACCGGCTGGTGCGGACCGGTCTGGTGCCCGCGCTGCGGCGGGTAGCCCTGCTGTGCGGACTGCTGCGCCGCCTGCTGCGGCTTGCCGGGCTGGTTGCCAGGCTGCGGCGGCCCACCGTGCTGCCCCGCACCCTGCTGTCCCGCGCCCGGTCCCTGACCCATACCCGCGGCACGACCCAGGCCGCGGATGACCATGGTCGAGTCCGACTCGTCGTGGGGGGAGTCCGCCGCGTTCACGACCGCGCGTGGGATCTGGACCGTGTTGGCCGCGTCCATCGGGGAGACCGCGTCATCGGGAGTGACCACGAACGCACCCCGGGCTCGTGCGCGGGCCAACGCCGCGTCCGCCCGCTCGCGGGGGTCCATTCCTCGACCTCCCCTGCGTTCGGCGCTGCAGGCAGCACCGACGTCCGTCCCTAGCGCACCGGTCGAGCCGGTCAGCCGTCTCCACTGCCCTTGCCGGGCCGGCACCCGGATGCCCCGGGCGCACCAGTAAGACTATTCCCTTTCCAGCGCTGCCGTCAGATCACCGCACAAACTGGCATGTCGTCGCAGTCTGTCACGGCTGCGACGTCACGCCAGGGCCTTGCTGGCCTCCAGCATGTCCTTGACCGTGTCGATGCCCCGCCACCAGCCGCCTATCTGGTACGCGAACAGGCGGTTCTCCTTGGCCAACTGGGGAAAGGTCGTGTCCTCGTGGTCGCCGACGTCGGGCAGCAGGGCCGTCGTCGCCGGGTCGAACACGTAGATGCCGGCGTTGATCCAGTACGGCAGCAGCGGGCCTTCGATGAAGCTCTGCACCGCGTTGTCCGGCGAGATGTCCAGCACACCGTACGGGCACTTGTACTGGGTGACCGCGACCGTCGCCGCCGCGCCGGTGTCGACGTGACGTGCCATGACCGCCGACACCGGGTCCGCCGTGAGCACGTCACCGTTGAGGCCCACCCACGGCTCGTCCGGGTGCGGCAGAGCGCTCGCGCCGAACTTCAGGCCACCGCCGCGGCCGAGCTTCGTCTCCTCGCGGACGATCCGGACGGTCAGCGGCAGCGCCGTCTGCTCGACGAACTCCTCGAAGACGTCCGCCCGGTACCCGCACGCGACGACGACGTGTTCGACGCCCCCGGCCGCCAGCCACTCGACCTGGCGTTCGAAGATGGTCTTCCCAGCGACCTGGACCAGCGGCTTCGGCCGGTCGTCGGTGTAGGGCCGCAGCCGGGTCGCCTCGCCGCCGGCGAGGACCACGGCCTGTCGGGTCGTCGTGTTGGGTGTGCTCACGACGCGGGAGGATAGCGTTCACATCGTGGCAAACGCCGTGACCCTGGAACGACGGTGGCATCCGTCGTTCCGACTCGACGTGGCGCTCGTGCTCCGGCACCTGCGCCGCGGCACCGGTGACCCGACGTTCCGGATCACCGGTGACGGCACTCACTGGCTGTCCGGCAACACCCCCGCCGGCACCGGCACGCTCGCGCTGCGCCGCACGTCCGACGGGGATGTCGTCGCGTCCGCGTGGGGCGACGGCGCCGACTGGCTGTTGGACGGCGTGCCCACGCTGCTGGGTGCCGATGACGACGACGCCGGTTTCGTCGCGCACCACCCGGCGATCGCCGCGGGCCGGAAGGCAATGCCCGGCCTGCGCCTCGGTGGCACGGGCCGGGTGTGGGACGTGTTGTTCGCCGCGATCCTGGAACAGAAGGTCACCGGCATCGAGGCGCGCCGTTCGTGGCGCGAACTGGCCAGACGGTTCGGCGAAGCGGCACCCGGACCGGTGCCGGACGCCATGCGCGTCCCGCCCGCGCCGCGCCGACTGCTCGGCCTGCACGACTGGGAGTGGCACAAGGCGGGCGTGGACGGCGCCCGCCGCCGCACGCTGGTCGCCGCCGCCCACGTGGCACACCAGCTGGAGCGGGCCGTCGGCCTGGATGGCGAGGACGGCCGGGACCTGCTGCGCAAGGTGCCCGGCGTCGGCGTGTGGACGGCGGCGGAGGTCGCGCAGCGGGCGTGGGGCGACCCGGACGCCGTCAGCTTCGGCGACTACCACATCCCGCACACCGTCGGCGTCGCACTCGTCGGCCACCGGTTGGA
Organism: Pseudonocardiaceae bacterium; assembly: GCA_035546415.1. Classification (GTDB taxonomy): domain Bacteria; phylum Actinomycetota; class Actinomycetes; order Mycobacteriales; family Pseudonocardiaceae; genus DATEPR01. Next base: position 2,192 of record DASZXM010000585.1, on the reverse strand, counting down.
CGACGCGGGGATGGCGGAGGTGCTGGCCCCGTACGCACCGCAGCGCCAACGCGCGGTCCGCTACATCGAGGCGGCCGGCATCAGCGCTCCCCGCTACGGCCCCAGGTTCAGCCCGCGCGACTACCGCAACCGGTAGGGCCGCGACTACCGCAACTGCAGGGCCGCGACTACCGCAACCGGCAGGGCACAGCGTCGGCACAGGGGGCCAGCACAGCATCCGTGCGGCGTCAGCGCGGCGGCTCGGCCCGCGCCAACCGGTCCCGTGCCGCCGCGAACATGCCGTTCAGGTCGCCGTCCGCGTCCGGCGGCTCGGCCAGCGGCCACCAGCGCAGGTCGTCCGACTCGGCGCTGCGTACCGCAGTCGCACCCTCCGGTGCCAACACCAGGAACCGCACGTCCAAGTGGCGCGTCGGCACGCCGAGCGAGCACGTCACCGGGTGCACGTCGACGTGCAGCGGTTCCGGCTGGATCACCAGGCCGTCGATGCCGGACTCCTCCGTCGCCTCGCGCAGCGCGGCGCCGGCCAGTGACGTGTCCGTCGGCTCGCAGTGGCCACCCAGTTGCAGCCACCGGCCGACGCGCGGGTGCAGCGTCAGCAGCGTCGACGTGCCGGTGTGGTCCAGTACGACCGCCGACGCCGTGACGTGCCCGGCCGCGCACGACCGCAGGCACGCGTCCTGCCGCGCCGCCAGGAACGCCAACAGCGCCTGCCGCAACGACTCCTGGCCGTGCGCCGGTGGCCGCCACGCCGTCAGCACCGCCACCGCGTCGGAGTGCAGTTCGCTCACAGTTCGACGAGGCCCTCCGTGAGGTCGCGGCCCGGTCGCACGGCCAGCGGACCGTCCGCCGGATGGCCGACCGCCACCGCGCCCAGCGGCTGCCAGCCCGCCGGGAGGTCCAGCACCCGCCGCACCACGTCGGCCGCGAAGATCGTCGACGACACCCAGCACGATCCGAGTCCCTCGGCGGCCAGCGCCACCAGCAGGCCCTGCACGGCGCCGCCGGACGCGACCGTGAACATCGTGCGCTCCGCCGCGTTGCGGCGGTCGTCGCGGTAGGTGTGCATCCCGTCGGGCACCAGGAACGGCAACACGATCTCGGACGCCCCGTACAGCAGGTCACCCCTGGCGACCCTGCGGTCGATCTGTTCCGGCGTGAAGTCGTCGCCGTGCAGGTCGGCCCGCCACGCGGCGCGCATCTCGTCCAGCAACTTCGTCCGAAGTGGACGACCACGCAGCCAGACGAACCGCACCGGGTGGGTGTGGTGCGGCGCCGGTGCCGTCAGTGCCGCCGACACCGCCCTGCGCAGCGCGTCCGGGTCCACCGGCTCGGGCGTGAACGACCGCACCGAACGCCGCAGCAACACGGCTTCCCGGCGCCCCTGGGCGATCGCCTCGTTCGTCCCCAGGCGGAACAGGTCCTCGGCCACCGGCCGGACCAGGTCACGCGCCGTCGATCCGTCATCCACAGTGGACAGCCCGCGCACCGCTGCCGCCGGCACGCCGCCGAGCTTGCCCTTCACCAGGTCCGCGGCCGCCGCGATCTCGTCGGCGATCGCGACCTCGGTCACCGCCAGCTCGTTGCCCTGCGGGTCGACCGTGCCGGCGTAGCGGTGCAGCACCGTGAGGCCGGAAGCACCGATCGCCGCGTCCGTCTGGCCCAGTCGCCACGCGCGGCCCATCGTGTCGGTCACCACGACCGCCACGTCGACGCCCAGCGACTCGCGCAGCGCGGCCCGTAGCGCCGCGGCCGAACCGTCCGGGTCGGCCGGCAGCAGCGCGACCTCGCCGGCCGCCACGTTCGACGCGTCCACGCCGCTGGCCGCCTGCACGATGCCCAGCGCGTTCTCGGTGATCATGAAGTTGGCGAACCGCGCGACCACGCGGACCGCCTCGGACGCCACCAGTTCGCGGCGCGCCGCGTCCCGCGCCTCCGGGTCGACCGGTACCGCGACCAGCCTGCCCTCGGCCTTGGAGAACACCTTGCTGGTCACCACCAGCACGTCACCGTCGCGCAGCCACGGCGCGGCCGCCGCGATCGCCGCCGCGATGTCGTCGCCCGGCCGGAACTCCGGCAGACCGGTGATCGGCAGGATCTCCACCGACGGGCTCGCGTGGTCCCTCACGGCGCCACCCCGGCCAGGTCCAACGCGGCCAGCGCCATGTCGGCAGTCGCCTGCGTGCTGCTCATCA
>DASZXM010000584.1:0-8167 GCA_035546415.1 Pseudonocardiaceae bacterium | reverse complement strand
GCGGCCGTGGCAGTCCAGTGTGGCCATGCCATAGACGGTCACGTTGGTGCGCGGTGTGGGCATGGCGGCGACGGGCAGCGTGCGGCGACGTTGCGGACCCGTAGGCCGATGTGGATCACGCTGGGGGAGGGCGAGCGCCGGAACGACCGGGTTGACCAGGGCGTTCGTCACCGGGACCACCCCCATGGTAGGGGCAGCCGGAAGGCGTGGGAGGAGGGGATGACGTGGTCAAGCGCACTTGACCACGCGAGCCGGGGGAGTAGCAAGGATGCGACAAGATCGTGTCCGAGGGGGGACTTGAACCCCCACCCCCTATTCGGGGACTAGCACCTCAAGCTAGCGCGTCTGCCATTCCGCCACTCGGACCTGCGGGTTGTCCCGCTGATGTGTGGCACAGCCTAGCGGAAGGATCTCTGGGGGCCTAACTGGGGGTTGGGGTCGGTGGCTGGTGGTAGGAAGTAGCCGTGACCGCGGACGTGGACAGTGGTGTTGCTGAGGTTGTTGGGCTGGCCAGTGAGCTGATTCGGATTGATACGACGAACACCGGGGATCCGGACACCGTCGTGGGGGAGCGGGTCGCTGCTGAGTTCGTAGCCGAGCGGCTTGAGGACGTTGGGTACTCGACGACTTATGTGGAGTCCGGGGGGCGGAACCGGGGGAACGTGATCGCCCGGTTGGCCGGGAGTGAGCCTGGGCGTGGGGCTCTTCTGGTGCACGGGCATCTCGACGTCGTGCCCGCTGATGCCGCTGAGTGGTCGGTTCATCCGTTTTCGGGCGCTGTGCACGACGGGTACGTGTGGGGGCGCGGGGCCGTGGACATGAAGGACATGGTCGCGATGATGGTGGCCGTGGCGCGGCGGTTCAAGCGGGACGGCGTGACACCCAAACGGGACATCATTTTCGCCTTCGTGACTGATGAGGAGGCCGGCGGGTCCTCCGGGGCGCAGTGGCTGGTGGACAACCGGCCGGACCTTTTCGAGGGTGCCACCGAGGCTGTCAGCGAGGTCGGCGGGTTTTCCGTCACGCTGAAGGATGATGTTCGCGCCTACCTGGTGCAGACCGCGGAGAAGGGGATTCGGTGGCTCACGCTCCGTGTTCGCGGCACTGCCGGGCACGGGTCGATGATTCATCGGGACAACGCCGTCAGCAAGCTCGCGGCCGCTGTCAGTCGGCTGGGGGAGCACCGGTTTCCTCTGGTCATGACCGATTCCGTGCGGGAGTTCCTGGCTGGTGTGTCCGAGTTGACCGGGTTGGAGTTCCCGGAGGACGACATCGAGGGCGCCGTGGGGAAGCTCGGCGGGCTGGCGCGGATGATCGGGGCCACGCTGCGGGACACCGCGAACCCGACCATGTTCAACGCCGGGTACAAGGCCAACGTGATCCCCTCGGTGGCCGAGGCCGCTGTCGACTGCCGCGTGCTGCCGGGGCGGGAGGCGGCGTTCGAGCGGGAGTTGGCCGAGATTCTCGGGCCCGACGTGCAGCGGGAGTGGGTGAGCCTGCCGCCCGTGGAGACCACGTTCGACGGTGAGCTGGTGGACCGGATGACCGCCGCGCTGCGCAGCGAGGACCCGGGCGCGAAGGTGCTGCCCTACATGCTGTCCGGCGGGACCGACGCCAAGTCGTTCCACCGGCTGGGGATGCGGTGCTTCGGGTTCGTGCCGTTGCGGCTGCCGGCCGACCTGGACTTCAGTGCCCTGTTCCACGGCGTGGACGAGCGGGTTCCGGTGGAGGCGTTGGAGTTCGGCACCCGGGTTCTGGACCGGTTCCTGCGCGAAGCGTGACGAACACCTCACCGCGTTAGTTGCCTGGGCAACCAGGGTTATCGTGCCGGAAAGAACGGAGGCACGGGCGTGGTGGACGTGGCGGCGGACGAGCCGGGCAGGGATTGGGCCGAGCCGGGCGTCTACACCGTCGCTCCCGGTGTCCACCGGATTCCGCTGCCGCTGCCCACCGACGGGCTGCGTGCCGTGAACGTGTACGCGATCGTCGACGGTGACGAACTGGTGCTCGTCGACGCCGGGTGGGCCATCCCGGAGGCGCGCACCGCCCTGGAGAACGCCCTCACGAGGCTTGACCGCGGGTTCGGTGACATCAGCCGGTTCCTGGTCACGCACGTGCACCGCGACCACTACACGCAGGCCGTCGTGCTGCGCCGCGAGTTCGGCACGGACATCGCGCTGGGCCAGGGGGAGCGGACCACGCTGGACATCGCGTCCGGGCGCACGCCGGTCGACGAGCCGACGTTCCTGTGCCGGCTGCGGTGGGCCGGTGCGACCGAGTTGGCCGCGCGGCTGGCCGAGTTCACCAGGCCCGGCGCGGACACCGCGCAGCGCGAGATCTGGGAGTTCCCGGACGAGTGGCTGGCCGACCGGGGCACCGCGAGCGTCGGGCGGCGGACGTTGACGGCCGTGGAGACGCCGGGGCACACCCGCGGGCACGTCGTCTTCACCGATCTGGCGGCTGGGCTGTTGTTCGCCGGTGACCACGTGTTGCCGCACATCACGCCGTCGATCGGGTTCGAGTCGGCGCCCTCGGACTTCCCGTTGAAGGACTACCTGGAGTCGCTGCGGCTGGTGCGGGCGATGCCGGACGCGCGGCTGCTGCCCGCGCACGGGCCGGTGACCGACAGTGTGCACGCGCGGATCGACGACCTGCTCCTGCACCATGACCGGCGGCTGGACCAGATCTTCGACCTGGTGGCCGGGGGAGCGGCGACCGCGTTCGAGGTGGCGTCGCTGATGAAGTGGACGCGCCGGGAGCGGCAGCTGTCGGAGATGGACCCGTTCAACGAGATGTTGGCCGTGTTGGAGACCATGAGCCACCTGGACGTGCTCATGCTGCAGGGCCGGGTGGACCGGACGGACGTCGACGGCGTTCGGCACTACCGGTGTCGCTGACCCGGTAGTGCGTCGGTGGTGACGATCAGGCGGACAGGCCCGGCACGAGCGCGGCCGTGCGCCTGCGCTTGAGCCACACCTTCCGGGTGCCGTCGGAGTACAGCAGCACCCTGGACAGTTCCCAGCCGCTGAACTCGGCGTGGATGGCGAGCTGGGTCGCCGCCGCGCGCCGGGACACCTGCGCCGGCAGTCGCAGCGGCCGGTACTCCCAGTCGCCGTCGATCACCCCGTCACTCATGGTTGCATCACCTGAACACCTCCACCGTCGGCGGACGCGACGAACACGCGCCCGCTCACCGGGTCGACTGCCACCGAGTCCGGTTGCCGGACCGTGGGCAGCTGGTACTTCCGCGCCGGCTGGCCGCCGGCGAGCTGGTAGCCGATCACCTCGTTGCGCTGGGTGGCCGTCACCCACGCGATGTTGCGCCGGGTGTCGACCGCGATGCCGTAGGGCACGCCGGGGGCGGGGGTCCGCTGTCGCAGTAGCACCGGGCCGGCGGTGAACGCGAGCAGTTCACCGGTTCGGGTGTCGGTGACGAGGACGCGGCCGTAGCCGTCGGTGGCGGCGTTGGTGGCTCCGTCGCCGGCGCGCAGGCCCGCGCCGACCGAGCCGCCGCCCGGGTCGACGTCGAACACGGCCGAGCGGATGCGGTCGAGCATGACGACCTTGCCGCCTGCGACGACGACCTGGTCGGGTGTCACGTCGCCGGTGATCGACCGGGTGACCTTGTCGCCGGTCAGTTCGTCGATCGTCTTCTTCGCCGGCACCGTGACCAGCATCTTCCCGTCGTAGAACACGGCGCTGGTCGGGCCACCGGCCACTGCCACCACAGCTGTGGTGGCAGTGGGGATGGTCACTTCGACGACCTGGTCGGCGCTGGTCACGGGGGCGAGCACCGGCCCGCCGGGCCTGGCCAGGGAGAGGTGCGTCACGGCGCCGGGCAGCGCGACGGTGCGGGGTGCCTTGGCCATGTCGTCCAGCGCGAACAGCAGCAGCTCGGCGGGCTGGCGGACGGCGACGGCCAGGGTGCGGGTTCGGGTGTCGACGACCATCGCGGATGCCGCGCCGGGCAGCTTGAGCACCGTGCCCGACGGTGTGGCCGTCGGTGGTGGGGAGTCCGCCGGGGTGGCCGCGACCAGGGTGGGCGCCGCCTGCAGGTCGTCCTGTTGTCCGCCCCCTCCGCACCCGGCGAGCGCCAGGACGCCCAGCAGGGCGATGGAGACAAGTCCAACCTGTCGTCGCAACGCGTACCTCCGGCTTCGTCGGCGTCCCACCAGCATCCCCGAACGGGCGTCCGAGGTCACCCCCGGGTACCCGTCCGGACGCCGACGAGACGCACAGCGTGACCGTCGAATGATCGCAGCCCGCTCAGCCGAGGCGGCGCTCCGGGTAGCCGAGTTCGACGCCGCTGACGTCGTCCAGCGCGGCCCGGATGGCCGGTGGCAGGGTCAGGTCCTCGGTGGCCAGGGAGCCGGTGAGCTGGCCGGTGTCGCGGGCGCCGACGATCGGGGCGACCACGCCGGGCCGGTCGCGGACCCAGGCCAGGGCCACGGCCAGCGGGGACGTGCCCAGGCCGTCGGCGGCGGTGACGACCGCCTCGACGATGCGGGCGGCGCGTTCGGTGCGGTGCTGTTCGACATAGGGGCCGAAGTGCTGGGACGCGCCGCGCGAGTCGGCGGGTGTGCTGCCGCGGTACTTGCCGGTGAGCACGCCGCGGCCCAGCGGCGCCCAGGGCAGCAGGCCGATGCCGTGGTGTTCGGCGGCGGCCGTGACTTCGCGTTCGATGCCGCGTTCCAGCAGCGAGTACTCGACCTGGGTGGCGACCAGGCGGGTGCGGCCGGGCACGCAGGCCTGCCAGGTGGCGGCCGTGCTCAGCTGCCAGCCGGTGTAGTTGGACACACCGACGTAGCGGACCTTGCCGCTGGTGACGGCCGCGTCCAGGGTGGCCAGCGTCTCCTCGATAGGCACGTTGGCGTCCCAGGCGTGCAGCTGCCACAGGTCGACGTAGTCGACGCCGAGGCGGGACAGGGAGCCGTCCAGTGCGGCCAGCAGCGCCGCCCGGGACGCTCCGCCGCCGAAGGGGCCTTCGTCGCGGCGGGCGACGGCCTTGGTGGCGATGACGACATCGTGCCGTTTGACGACGTCGCCGAGCAGGCTGCCCAGGATGCGTTCGCTCTCGCCCTCGGCGTAGACGTCGGCGGTGTCGACGAGGGTGCCGCCGGCTTCGACGAACGCGACGAGCAGGTTGGCCGCCTCGTCCTCGTCCGTGTCCACTCCCCAGGACATGGTGCCCAGGCCCATGCGGGAGACCCGCAGGCCGCTCCGGCCGAGGTGTCGCTGTTCCACGTCGGGAGCCTACGGTGTGTGGCCTGGGTCTTCCGGGTAAGCGCGCCAGGACGTTCAGTCGATCTAGGGAACATTTGAATCTGTGGCTTCAGTGACGACCGAAATTTATGCCTTCGGCAACATCCGGTCCGCGCCGAACCATCACGTCCAACCCCGCATCGACTAGGGTCCAAATGTGCAACTGGGTCTGAATCTCGGGTACTGGGGTGCGGGCAACGACGCGGCGAACCTGGAGTTGGCCAAGGAGGCCGACCGGCTGGGCTACGCGGTCGTGTGGGCCGCGGAGGCGTACGGGTCGGATGCGCCGACGGTGCTGGCGTGGGTGGCGGCGCAGACCGAGCGGATCGACGTGGGCAGCGCGATCCTGCAGATCCCGGCTCGGTCGCCTGCGATGACCGCGATGACGGCGGCGACGTTGGACACGCTGTCGGGTGGCCGGTTCCGGCTGGGGTTGGGTGTGTCGGGGCCGCAGGTGTCGGAGGGGTGGCACGGGGTGCGGTTCGACAAGCCGTTGGCGCGCACCCGGGAGTACGTGGACATCGTGCGGATGGCGTTGCGGCGGGAGAAGGTGCGTTACGAGGGGAAGGCGTACCAGTTGCCGTTGCCGGACGGTCCTGGCAAGGCGTTGACGTTGATCGTGCATCCGGTGCGGGAGCGGATTCCGGTGTATCTGGCGGCGGTGGGGCCGAGGAACCTGGAGTTGACGGGGGAGATCGCGGACGGGTGGTTGCCGGTGTTCTTCTCGGCGGAGTTCGCGCACGAGTCGTTGGCGCGGATCGAGGCGGGGATGGCGCGGGCGGGGCGGTCGATGGAGGGGTTCGACGTGGTGCCGACGGTGCCGTTGGTGGTGGGTGAGGACTGGCGGGTGTGTGCGGACGCGGTGCGGCCGTATGCGGCGTTGTACGTGGGTGGGATGGGGAGTCGGGAGCGGAATTTCTACAACGATCTGGCGTGTCGGATGGGGTTCGAGGCGCAGGCGGGTGAGGTGCAGGACCGGTATCTGGCGCGGGACTACGAGGGTGCGATGGCGGCGTTGCCGGTGGAGTTTCTGGATGCGACGTCGTTGTTGGGGCCGCGGGAGCGGGTCAGGGATGGGATGCAGGCGTTGGCGGGTGCTGGTGTGACGACGTTGACGGTGTCGCCGATGCAGGGTGAGTTGGCGGATCGGGTGGCTGCGTTGCGGGTGGCGGTGGAGGCGTTGGATGCCGCCGGGGTGGGTGGTTGAGGGGTTTCCGTAGGCTCGTGTCGTGACGACGGTGATTTTGTTGCGGCATGCTCGTTCGAGTGCGAATGGGGCGGGGGTGTTGGCGGGGCGGACGCCGAAGGTCGGTTTGGATGAGACGGGTCTGAAGCAGGCGTCGGCGTTGGTGGATCGGTTGGCGGGGGTGCCGGTGGCGGCTGTGGTGTCGTCGCCGTTGCAGCGGTGTCGGCAGACGGTGGGGCCGTTGGTGGCGGCGCGGGGTTTGTCGGTGGTGACCGATGGTGGGTTGGCTGAGGTGGATTACGGGGAGTGGACGGGTCGGAAGTTGTCGACGTTGGTGAAGGAGCCGTTGTGGCAGGTGGTGCAGGCGCATCCGTCGGCGGCGGTGTTTCCGGGTGGTGAGGGGTTGGCGGCTGTGCAGTCGCGGGCGGTGGCGGCGGTGCGGGCGCATGGGCAGCGGGTGGCTGCGCAGCATGGTGGGGATGCGGTGTGGGTGGTGTGCAGTCATGGGGATGTGATCAAGGCTGTGTTGGCGGACGCGTTGGGGGTGCATCTGGATTCGTTTCAGCGGATCGTGGTGGATCCGTGTTCGGTGTCGGTGGTGCGGTACACGGCGACGCGGCCGTTTGTGATGCGGGTGAATGACACGGGTGGGGATTTGGCGGGGATCGTGCCGGTGCCGGTGAAGAAGCGGTCGCGGCGGAAGTCGGATTCGGATGCTGTGGTGGGTGGTTCGACGGGTGGTTAGCGGGTCCAGGGTGGGGTGATGGTGGTGCCGTCGGGGAGGGTGGCTTGGAGGCCGGTGGTGGTGGCGACGATGGCGGTGGCGGGGTGGTCGGTGGTGTTGGCGACGTTGATGGTGGTGTGTGCGGGGGCGTGGGCGGCGTCGCCGGTGTGGAGGTGGGCGGTGTGGTGGTCGAGGGTGATGGTGAGGGTGCCGGTGGTGATGACGAGGGGTTCTTCGTGGCTGATGGTGTGGGGTTGGCCGGTGGTGTGGGGTGGGACGGTGAGTTGCCAGACGCAGAGGGTGGTGCTGCCGAGGCTGGGGGCGGTGTAGGGGGTGAAGTGGGCGCCGTGGGTGTGGTGGGTGGTGGTGTCGGTGGTGTGGATGAAGGGCATGGTGTGACCTTCCTTTGGTCAAGCGGCTTGTCTATATGGTCAAGCAGATTGACCACTGTGTCAAGATGTCCGTGTGGACGGATACGGCGGGATGGCGTTGGCCATGTCGGTGTTGGCCGCGGCGAGTGGCCTGTTGGAGGAGATCCACGCGGGTGTGGTGGCGCGTGGGTTCGACGATCTGCGGCCGGCGCACGGGTTCGCGTTCGCGCGGATCGCGCCGCGGGGGGCGACGGCGCGGGAGATCGCCGATCATCTGGGGGTGACCAAGCAGGCGGGCAGCCAGTTGGTGGAGGAGTTGATCGCCAAGGGGTACGTGATGCGGCGGCCGCATCCCACGGATGCGCGGGCGCGTCTGGTGGTGCTGACCGACAGGGGCTGGGCGTGTACGCGGGCGGCGGAGCAGGCGGCGGCGGACGCGGTCAACCGCTGGGCCGATGTGCTCGGTGACCAGCGGTTGGCGGCGTTGCGGGACATGGTGGCGGCGGTGGCGCCTGCCGGCCGGTTGCGTCCTATGTGGTGAGTGCGGTGAGGACGTCGGCCGGGGCGGTGGCCGGTGAGCCGGCGTCGAAGGGTGGTTGGGGGTCGTATTCGATGGTCAGTTGG
>DASZXM010000583.1:0-2175 GCA_035546415.1 Pseudonocardiaceae bacterium | reverse complement strand
ACCCTGCCGGAAAGGCAGGGTTCTGTCCACGGCACCCATAGGAAAGCTGTCGCCGCGCGCTTCAGCAGGTCATCACTCCGCGCGACGATCAATGGTGCGGTCGGCGTGGTGGCAGTGGCAGGGGAGAACGCGCCGGCCATGAGGATCGACCGGATGGTGGCGCCATGGGCGAACCGAACAACGCGGCGAGAGCACGGGCACGATGTGTGTTGTGGCTCTGCGGGCAGTGCAGGGGCGGCGCGGACTGCCGCTGCGTACCGCCACCGCCGCCCGAGCCACCGCAGTGGCCGGCCAGGGACGAGCAGCGCCCGCGCTGAGCTTCGAGGTGAACGCGGCAGTTGTGCCCGCTCGGGACGGCACAGGCGCGGGTACTTTTGCCGTCCGCCCGGTGTAGTCGACGAACCTAATCTGACGTTCGCCGACGAAGGGAGCGGACCGACATGACCAGCGCGGGCCAGTACAACGTGACGCCGGAGGCCGTGCGGTCCATCGTCGGCAACGTGGGCGGCATCATCATGCAGACCGTCAACACGGTGCTCGACTTGGAGAAGCTGGTCGTCGCGCCGACGTCGTTCGCGACCATCGGCAGCGCCGTCGCCACGGCGAACACGGCGATGCAGACCCAGCAGGTCGCCGCACTGCGGTCCCTGCTCACGCTGTTGCAGCAGGTCAACAACCTGGTCAAGCAGTCGGTCGACGCGTACGACTCGGCGGACCAGGCCGTCGCGCAGGCCTACGGTGGCAACCAGACCACCACGGCGACCACGGCGACCCTGTTCTCGTCACCGGCCGCGTCCGCGGTCGCCGGGCAGGCCGTGAGCAGCGGCATCGGCGGCACGCCGCAGCCCGGGTCGGTGACCAACGTGGTCGGCTACCTCACGTCGGCAGGCGTCGGCACGTCGGCCACGAACGTGCCGACCAGCAGCCCGCAGGCGTTCGTCGCCTGGCTGGACGCCAGTCCGGACAACCAGGCCGGCCTCGGCGTGCTGGGTGTCTACTCCGGCGCGGCCCGCGGATTCGGCGACGTGCCCGGCGGTGTGCTGGGCGGCGACATGGTCGTCATCGATCCCGGTGCCGGTGCCAACGGCGTCGGTCCGGTGATCGGCATCATCGGCAACTCCGGCCAGCTCTACAACAACGGTCTCGTCCAACCGGTCTTCGGTGAGGTCGCGACACTTCGGGTCTACCGCCCGATGTGAGGCCGCACGTCTTCCGCGTCGTTCCCGTAGTCCGGGCAGGAAAGGTGCCACCATGTTCGACTTTCCGAATTCCAGCGCGATGGACGCGACCGCGTCCTCCGGAGGGCCGGGCACCTTCCTCTTCCAGATCGTGACCGGCCAGCCGCAGCAGATCGCCCAGCAGTCGACCAGCCTGCTGACCAAGGCGACGCAGTTCATGTCGATGCTGGACGAGTTCACCAAGGCCGCCGACCAGTTGAGCACGGTGTGGTCCGGCCAGGCGTCGCAGTCGGCGGTGCAGAAGATCACCGGTTCGCTACAGTCGTTCGAGAAGATCATCCAGGTGATCCAGAACGCCGCGAAACTGCTCGGCGTGTCCGGCACTCTCGTGCAGACGGCCCAGACGGCCTACCGGTCGGTGGTCGGTTCGGTGAACCCGACGGTCGCGTCGCTGATGTCCAACCCGTGGACCTACAGCGCCGCCGTCGCGCTGTCCACGGCGACGAGCGCGTCCCTGCGCGCGTTCATCACCGCCATCGAGGGCCTGCTGCAGGCGCTGGGGGTCGGCAAGCTGGGCGCGGAACTCGCCGCGCTGGCCGGCATCGTGATGGAGATCGAGCAGTTGGCCAAGGGCACCACGGCGGTGACGGCCACCAGTGCCGGTTCGGTGCCCACGACGCAGACGATCAGCGCCACGCCGATCACCGCGCCGGTCACCCCACCGCCGGTGGCGACGGCGGCCGGCCAGCAAGCCGCGCAGAACGGCATCACCGACTACACGCCGCCCGCGCTGCAGGGCTACGGCCAGCCCGCGGCCCCCGGCACCGGCGCGGGCGCGGCCCTCAGCCAGCTCAACGGCTACGGCGTGCCGGGCACGAGCGCCGCGACGGCGTCGGCGGGCGGCGGCACGTACCCGAGCCTGACCGACCCGACCGTCGGCACCGGCACCGGACTGACGCCCAGCATCGACCCGTCGAACAGTTGGATCGCGGTCGAC
>DASZXM010000582.1:0-10959 GCA_035546415.1 Pseudonocardiaceae bacterium | reverse complement strand
GCCTGGTCGGTCCACAGGGCGTGCTGCCGCTGGAACACCGCTGCGGCGCGGGCACCGCTCCACCGGGCCGGCAGCAGGTCGGCCGGGAGTTCCGGGTCGGCCGTGGGGAAGCGGCGCCACGCGTGCACCAGTTGGACCAGTTGGGCCAGCGGGTCACGGGTCGGCTGGCCGTCGAACTCGGCCAGGAACTCCTCGTACGCCTGTTCCACGGCGTCCAGGTCCCACGCCTGCCGCACCATCGTGGGCAGTTCGCCGCCGCTGTGCGACGCGACGAACATCTGGGCCTCGTCGGCCAGCCCGACCTCGGCCAGCACGCTGTCCACCTCGTCGGCGCGCTCCGGGTGGGTGCTGATCCACACGCCCGGAGCCGGGCTGCCGAAACCGGCCCAGGTGAGGCGGGTGCGCAGCAGGTGACGCGCCGGCCGGTCGGTCTCCGGCACGCGGGCCAGCACGAGCAGCCACCGGCCGTCCCATTCCGGCTGCGTGCCCTGGAAACCGTAGATCCGTGCGGTGCCGTCGGTGAGCATCTGTTCGGCACTCGGGGACAGCGTCCACAGCGTGCGCCTGCCCAGCCGCTGCGACGTGAGCCAGCCGGCGGCCGCCGTGCGCATCAGCGCCTGCCGGCTCGCCTTCTCCTCGATGCCCAGCCGCCCGAGCACGTCGATGAACGTCGACGTCCACGCCGCTCCACCGGCCGGCAGTACGAACTCGCCCAGCACGGTCAGCAACAGCCCGCGCGCGCTCTCCGCGCCGGCGGCGTGCCGGCGGGACAGGGTGGGCGTGTCATCGGCCGTGGTCAGGGACATGCGCACAGTCTACGGGCGGCGGTCTCCGCTCGACCTTGTGGCGTACGACAGGTCGTTAGGCTGATCGAGTGATCGACCACTTCCCGCACCCGGCAGGCCTGGCCCCGGGCAACGGCTTCAGCCACGTCACGTCGGCCACCGGCCGGATCGTCGCCGTCTCCGGCCAACTGCCGGTCGACGCCAGCGGCACGCTGGTGTCGCACGATCCACTGACCCAGGCCCGCCAGGTGTTCGCGAACATCGGCGCCGCCCTGGCCGCCGTCGGCGCGGTCCCGGCCGACATCCTCCGCCTCAACTTCTACGTCCTCGACCTGACCGACCTGCCAGTCGTCCGCACGGCGCGCGACGAGTTCGTCGACACGGCCAACCCGCCCGCCAGTTCGCTCGTCCAGGTCGCCGGCCTCGTCCTACCCGGCGCCCGCCTGGAGATCGACGCGCTCGTCGTGATGTCCACAACGGACTGATCGCCGGCGCACTCAGGTGGGGCCACGCCGACGACGCGTGACCCCACCTGAGTTCCCCCTGATCCCCCAGTCCCCGGGGCGCCCGCGTGACCACCACGGTGGCGCTCGCGGGTGCCGTGTCGGTGCCGTCCGGCGGACGAGCAGGCGGGCGAGCGTACCCACCCGCCGGTGCCGTTTCGGTGCCGTTCGCCTGCCGTCCGTCCTAGACTGCGACGGACCAATCCGAGAACGCGCCCGGCCGGACACGGGCGCCCGCGGCTGTGGGTGGTGGATGAACGAGCCGGTGCGCGTCGGCCTGCTCGGTCCGTTGGTCGCCGCGCGCGGCCCTGACCAGGTGGACCTCGGGCCGGCGAAGCAGCGTGCCGTGCTCGCGGTGCTGTTGCTGCGGGCCAACCAACCCGTGTCCGTCGACGCGATCATCGACGCCGTGTGGGACGAGCGGCCGCCTGCGGATGGTCCGAACGTCGTCAGCAAGTACGTAGGCCGGCTGCGGCGGCTGACCGGTGTGGTGATCGACCGGACGGCCGCCGGCTATCTGGCCCACGCCGACCACACCACCCTCGACGTCGCCGACTTCGAACGGCGCATCGCCCGCGCTCGGGAGGGACACGTCGACGTGCGCGCCGAGCTGGCCGGTGCCCTCGCACTGTGGCGTGGCACGCCGCTGGCCGGTATGAGCGGCGTGTTCTTCGACACCGCCCGGCAGCGGCTCGGCGAGCAGCGGATGGCCGCGCTGGAGGAGCGGGTCGACATCGACCTGGCCACGGGTGCACCGGCCGACCTGGTCGTCGAACTGACCGGGCTGGTCGCCGAACACCCGCTGCGGGAACGCCTCGCCGGCCAACTGATGCGCGCACTGCACCTGGCCGGTCGCCAGGCCGACGCGCTCACCGTCCACCAGCGGCTGCGCACCCGGTTGCGCGACGAACTGGGCATCGACCCGGGCCGCGAGATCACGGCCCTGTACGAGCGAATCCTGCGTGACGACGACGTGGCCCCGCGGCCGGCACGCCGGGACCGCGGGATCGCGCACCCGGTGCCGTCGCAGCTGCGGCACGACATCCCCGACTTCGTCGGCCGCGACGCCGAACTGTCCGAGCTGAGCGGCACGTCGGTGCCGATCTGCGCGATCGACGGCATCGCGGGTGTCGGCAAGACGGCCACCGCGCTGCACCTGGCGCACCGGGTCGCCGACCGGTTCCCGGACGGCCACCTGTACGTCGACCTGCGCGGGTTCGACTCCGACCACGCCCCGCTGGCGCCCGCCGACGTGCTCGGCCGCTTCCTGCGCGCGCTGGGCGTCGCACCGCAGCGGGTGCCCACCGACCCGGACGAGATGGCCGCGCTGTACCGCAGCGCCCTGGCCAGGAGGCGGGTGCTGATCGTGCTGGACAACGCCGTCTCGCCGGAACAGGTGCGGCCACTGCTGCCCGGCACGTCCGGCAGCCTCGTGCTGGTCACCAGCAGACGCAGCCTGGCCGGGCTGGCCGTCCGCGACGGCGCCCACCGCATCACCCTGGGCACACTGCCGCCGGGCGACGCCGCCGCCCTGGTGACCGGCATCGTCGGCGGGCGGCGCGCGCAGGCCCGGCCCGCGGCCGTCACCGAACTGGCCCGGCTGTGCGGTCACCTGCCCCTCGCGCTGTGCGTCGCGGCGCAGCGCGTCGCCAACCACCCGACGATGACGCTCGCCGACGTGGTCGACGAACTCGTCGCCGAACGCGGCCGGCTGGACGCGCTGGAGGTGGACGGTGACGACAGCAGCGCCGTGCGCGCGGTGTTCTCGTGGTCGTACCGGGCGCTGGACGACGCGGCCGCGCGCGCGTTCCGGCTGCTGGGCCTGCACCCCACGCCGGAGTTCGGCCTCCCGGCGGCGGCCGCGCTGCTGGACGCGAGCCACGCGGACACGCGCCGCCTGCTGGCCACACTGACCGGCCTGCACCTGGTGCAGGACAACGGAAAAGGCCGCTACCAGCTGCACGACCTGATGCGCGTCTACGCGATGGAGCGCGCCGTCGCCGCCGACTCGGCCGCCGAACGCACGGCGGCCGTCCGCCGGGTGCTGAGCTGGTACGTGCACACCTCCGACGCCGCCGGCACCGTCCTGGTGCCGTACCGGCAGCGCGCCGAACTCGGCGACCCACCGGACGAACCCGTGGCGTTCCGGTCGCCGGAACACGCGCTGGACTGGTACGAGACCGAACGCGCCAACCTGATCGCCGCCCAGCAGCAGGCGATCGACATCGGTGCGCCGGACGTCGCCTGGCAGCTGCCGGTCACGATGTGGGACGTCTTCTACCTGCGCAGCCAGTGGGCGGACTGGATCGCCGCCCACGAACTCGGCGTGTCCGCGGCCCGCGCGGCCGCGGACGTGGTCGGCGAGGCGGGCGTGCTGACCAGCCTCGGCCACGCCTACCTGGAGGTCGGCCGGGCGGCGGACGCGCTGGCGGTGATCGAGGTCGCGCTGGCGCGGTGGCGCGCGGCCGGACACCGCTGGGGCGAAGGCATGGCGCTACACATCCTCGGTGGCGTGGACAAGGCCATGGGCAGGCTCGCCGACAGCGTCGACCACTACCGGCGGGCACTGGCGATGCACGCCGAGATCGACAACAAGTGGGGCATCGGCTGGACCCTGGCCGCGCTGGGTACGACGTACCACGAACTGCGCGACTACGAGCGGGCACTGGAGACGTCGCAGCGGGCCACGGCGATGTGGCGCGACATGGGCGACCGTTACGGCGAAGGCTTCACCCTCACCGACCTGGGCGACGACTACGTGGAACTTGGCCGCTTCGACGACGCCGTCGCCCACTACCGCATGGCGGCGGACCTGAACCACCAGATCGGCAACGGATGGAGCGAGGCGGCGGCCCTGACCGGCCTGGGCAACGCGATGCGGGCGACCGGCCGAACGGCGGAGGCACGCGCGAGCTGGTCACGCGCCCTGGACATCCTCGACGACCTGGGCGACCCGAGAGCCGACACCCTCCGCGACCGACTCGCCGCCCTCACCTGACCGGTGCGGTGTCGGCCGGCGTGCCTGGTGCGAGTGCTACGTTCCGGTCGTGTTGCACCGCTACTACACCAGCAGGCTGCGCCGTCAGGTCGCGGGCGGACCGCTGCCCAGGCACGTCGGGCTGATCATGGACGGCAACCGCCGCTGGGCACGCCGGCTGGGTCTGGCCAGCCCCAGCCTGGGCCACCAGCACGGTGCCGAACACGTGGCGGACCTGCTGGGGTGGTGCGAGGGCGTGGGCATCGACCACGTCACGGTGTTCGTGTGCTCGACGGAGAATCTGCTGCGCCGCGGTGACGAGGAAGTCGCGTTCCTGATGCGTGTCATCGAGGACGTGGTGACCGAGCACCTCGCCCGGCCCGACACCGGCTGGCAGGTGCACGTCGCCGGCATGGTGGACGTCCTGCCGGACACCACGGCCCGTGCGCTGAAGACGGCGGTGGCGGCGACGAAGGGATGCACCACCGGGCGGCACGTCACGTTGGCCGTCGGCTACGGCGGCCGGCAGGAAATCGTGGACGCCTTGCGGGACCTGCTGTACGAACGCGCCGCGCTGGGCGACACGCTCGCCGACATCGCCGAATCCGTAACGGTGAACGAGATCAC
The DNA here is from genome assembly GCA_035546415.1 of Pseudonocardiaceae bacterium. Classification (GTDB taxonomy): domain Bacteria; phylum Actinomycetota; class Actinomycetes; order Mycobacteriales; family Pseudonocardiaceae; genus DATEPR01. Next base: position 6,067 of record DASZXM010000582.1, on the reverse strand, counting down.
ACAGCACATGTACACGGCCGGCCAGCCCGACCCCGAGCTGGTGATCCGCACCAGCGGCGAGATCCGGTTGTCGAATTTCCTGCTGTGGCAGAGCGCGTACTCGGAGCTGTACTTCTGCGACGCGTACTGGCCCGCGTTCCGGGAAATCGACTTCCTGCGTGCGCTGCGGAACTTCGCGACCCGGGAACGCCGGCAGGGGAAGTAACGGCCGCCACGGGAAAGCCGGTCGGTCGGATCGGCTGTTAGCCTGCGAGCATGAACGCACCGCTGCAGAGCGTGGACCGGGCTCTCGTGGTGTTGCTCTCCTATGACGAGGACCGCACCGATTGGGGTGTAACGGAACTGGCCGAGGAGTTCGGCTGGGACAAGTCGGTGGCCCAGCGCCTGCTTGCCACGCTGGCACACCGGGGTTTCCTGATTTCCCAACCGGGCTCCCGCCGCTACCGCCTCGGCCCGGCGATGTGGCACCTGGGTTTCCTGTGGGAACGCAAGGGTGGCCTGGCCGCGCTGGCCCGGCCGGTCCTCGACCGCGTCGCCCGGCAGACGGCGTACACGACGACGCTGGCCGTCCCGGACGGCGTGCACACCCGCTGCGTGGCGGCGGTGGCCGGTGACAACGGCCCGGCCCGCCAGTACCCGCTGGTCGGCGAGCTGTACGCGGCGCAGTCCAGCGCCACGTCCCGCGCGTACTTCGCGATGCTCCCGGAACAGGCCAGGGCGACCCTGTTCGACGACGTGGCCGACGGTTCGTTCGCGGAGACCAGGAACGCGGGCTACGCGTACTCCGAAACCGGTCACACGGCGGCACTGGCGGTCCCCGTCGTCGTCCGCGACAACGCGGTGGCCGCGCTGACACTGTTGGGCCGTGACATCATCCCGGCCGACCACCACCCGGACCTGGCCGACGAACTCCACACGGCGGCACTGGAAATCGCCCACCTGCTCACGCCCCGCCCGGAACGGAAAGCCTGATGCGCCTGCTGTTGCTGTCCAACTCCACGGCGCCGGGCCGGAAATACCTGGAACACGCCAGGGACGCGCTCGCCGATGCCCTGACCGGCGTCCGGCGCCTGCTGTTCGTGCCGTTCGCACTGGCCGACCACGACGCGTACACGGCAGCGGTGGCCGACGCCCTGGCGCCGCTGGAGGTCGTCGGCGCGCACCGGGGTGACCCCGTCGCCCTGCTCGACCAGGCGCAGGCGGTGTTCGTCGGCGGCGGCAACACGTTCCGCCTCCTCGACGCTCTGTACCAGAGGGATCTGCTGCCCACCATCCGCGACCGCGTCGCGAACGGCACCGTCTACATCGGATCGAGCGCCGGCACGAACGTCGCGTGCCCGACGATCCGCACGACGAACGACATGCCCATCGTCCAGCCTCCGTCGTTCGACGCGCTCGGCCTGGTTCCCTTCCAGATCAACCCGCATTTCCTCGACCCGGTCGAAGGTGTCGTGTACATGGGGGAGACCCGGCAGGAACGGATCGTCCAGTACCTGGAGGAGAACGCAGGCCCGGTCCTGGGCCTGCGCGAAGGCACGTGGCTGAACCGCGACGGCGACCGGCTCACCCTGGGCGGCACGGCAGCGGGCGCCCGCCTGTTCCGCCGCGGCGCGCAACCGACCGAGATCCCGACCGGCACGGACCTCAGCGACTGGGCGGGTTTGCACGGCTGACGGCGGGCGGTGTCGGCGGTGGGTGGCCGGACCTCGCGGCTGGGCAGTTGACGGTGGGCGGGGTCGGCGTCGGTGGCCGGGCCTCGGTGGCAGGGCGGGTTCGTGCGACTGACCGGCCGGCGGCGCTGACCCCCGTGCGGCCCGGACCTCAGCGACTGGGCAGGATGCGGCCGCTGACCTCGCCGAAACCGATCACCGTGCCGTTCGGTCCGGGAGCCGTCGCGCCGATCACCACCTCGTCGCCGTCCTCCAGGAAGGCCCGTTTCGACCCGTCCGGCAGCGCGAACGGCTCCTGGCCGCCCCAGCTCAGCTCCATCAGCGAACCGCGCTCGTCGAACTCGGGTCCGCTCACCGTGCCCGACGCGTACATGTCGCCGGTCCGCACCGACGCGCCGTTCACCGTCATGTGGGCGAGCATCTGCGCCGGCGTCCAGTACATCGTGGCGAACGGTGGCCGGGACACCACGTGCCCGTTCAGCGCGACCGACAGCCGCAGGTCCAGCCCCCACGGTTCGGCGTCCGCCAGGTAGGGAAACAGCGCGGGTTTCCGGGGCGGCGGCTGGACCCTGGCGTGTTCCAGTGCCGCCAGCGGGACGACCCACGGTGCGATCGACGTGGCGAAGGACTTGCCCAGGAACGGTCCGAGCGGCACGTACTCCCAGGCCTGGACGTCCCGCGCGGACCAGTCGTTCACCAGGAACGCCCCGAACACGTGGTCGGCGAAGTCGGCCACGGCGACGGGTTCGCCCAGACGCGACCCGGTGCCGACGACGAACCCGACCTCCGCCTCGATGTCCAGCCGCCGGGACGGCCCGAACGTGGGCGCGTCGGCACCCGGTGCCCGGCGCTGGCCGCGCGGCCGCACGATGTCCGTGCCGGACAGCACGACCGTGCCGGACCGGCCGTGATAGCCGATCGGCAGGTGTTTCCAGTTCGGCGTCAACGGGTCGGAGTCCGGGCGGAACATGCGGCCGATGTTGCTGGCGTGGTGTTCGCTGGCGTAGAAATCGACATAATCGCCGACCGTGAACGGCGGGTGCAGGCGCACCGCCGTCAGCGGGTGCAGCGCGGGTTCGACCAGCGCGCGGTGCCGCTCGTCGGTGAGCAGGTCGATGATCCGCTCCCGCACCGACGACCAGTGCCGCCGTCCCATCGACAGGAACGCGTTCAGCGTCGGCTCGGCGAACGCCAGGTCACCCAGCACGGCGGCCAGGTCGAGGACGTCGTCACCGATCCGCACGCCGGTGCGCGGTCGGCCACCGGCGCGGGAGAACACGCCGTAGGGCAGGTTGTGCGGGCCGAACGGGGTGTCCGGCGGCAGGTCGAGCCACGTCATCGCAGGACGGCTCCTTCGCGGATCAGGCCGAGGAACATCAGGTCACCGACGGGTGTGACGAGGTCGCAGGTGCCGAACGACAGGAACTCGGCCCGTGCGTCGGCCATCCGCTCCGGCGCCAGGTCCACCACCAGTTCGGCCAGGTCGGCGCCGGACCGCTCGCCGAGCAGCACGGCGATGTCGTCGACGTCGGCGCCGCGCAGGGCCGCGTCGGTGGCGAGCAGCACGTTGAGGAACCCGTGCTGTTCCAGGTCGCCGTCGGTGTGCCGGACAGCGTGGTGCAGCCCGGCGGTGCACTTGAACGGCACCGCGCAGCCGGCGGCCGTGCGGATCGAGTCGGCCAGCTCCCGCTCACCGGGATGCGCGGCCGGCACGAGTCCGCCGGTGCGGAACTTCGCCCGGTAACCGGTGCCGGCGAGCGCGGTGATCGACGGCACGCGCCGGTGGTCCCTGGGGATCTCGACGTAGCCGGTGACGCCGGCGGGCAGCTGCGTGTCGAGGGTACGCAGCAGGTCGGCCACCTCGACGTCCGGCGGCAGTGTGATCTCCACCGACCGCAGCGAGACGGCGTCGGGCAGTTGCGCCAGTGCCCCGTGCAGCGCGGCCGGGCCCTGCGGCACGGTCAGGCTCACGTCCAGCGGCGCGTCCAGCACGGCGGGCAGCTCACCCAGCCGGGACGCCGGGTACACGAACGGCCCGACCATGCTCGCGTACCAGGCCGCCAGGTGCCGGCGGTGCGCCGGCACGGCCTCCGGCAGCGGCAGTTCACCCGGTGGGAACAGCGCCGCGTCGTCCAGCAGGTCGGCGAACCATGCCAGGGTCATGCCACGTCCCTCCCGCCGCCGAGCGCTCCGCGCACGGCTGCCGTCACCTCCGCCGGACCCGGGTCGGCCAGCACGGCGGCGACGTGTGCGTCCGGTCGGATGACCCACACCTCGCCGGGCCGGGCGGCCAGGGCTGTTCCGAGCATGCCCGTCGGGTCCAGCTCTGTCATGTCGGCGTATCGGGTGCCGGGCACGTCCCAGCGCGCCCGCGACCACCCCAACAGCAGAAACCCGTCGCGGGCCAGCTCCCGGAATCGACCACCGGCCACCGGCACGTCCGGCACCAGCACCCCCGGCCGGGCCGGTGGCACCGTGCCCCGCGCCGGCCGGCCGGTGGCAGGCCGGGTCGGGTCGGGCGTGGTCAGCGGTGACGCGTCGTACCAGAACGGCTCGGCCAGGCGCCCGGAGTCGACCTGCGCCCGCGGTACCGGGTCGGTCGCGGCGCCGGCCAGCACGGCGGCCCGGTGCCGGTGCCGCGCGTCGTCCTGCGGTACGAGGAAGTCCATCGTCGCCGTCGTGACCGCGAGATTCTCCACGGCCGCCGCGTGCCGTTCGACGTGGTAGCTCTCCAGCAGGTCCGGGCCGGCACGGCCGTGCAGCGCGTACGCGATCTTCCACGCCGCGTTCTCCGCGTCCGCCACACCCGAGTTCAGCCCGCGCGCCCCGAACGGCGACATCAGGTGCGCGCAGTCGCCGGCCAGCAGCACCCGGCCGACCCGCATCCGGTCGGCCACCCGCGACTGGAAGCGGTACACCGACCGCCACACCACGTCGTAGGGCCGGTCGCCGACGATCGCGCGGATGCGGTCGTCCAGCGCGTCGCCGGCCACGTCGTAGTCGCCGGGCACCTGCCAGTCGATGCGGAACGTCGAGTCCGGGCACGGGTGGATCAGCACCTGCCGGCCCGGGTTCCACGGCGGGTCGAAGTAGAACCGGCGTTCGTGCGCCCAGCCGGGCAACTCGGCGCGGATGTCGCAGATCAGGAAGCGGTCGTCGAACGACCGGCCGTCGAACGCGACGCCCAGCATCTCCCGGATGCCGCCGTGTGCCCCGGTGCACGCGACGGCGTAGTCGGCGGCGATCCGCACCGGGCCGCCGTCCGTCTCGCACGTCACCGTGACCCGCTCGGCGTCCTGGTCGATGCCCACGACGCGGTGCCCCCAGCGGACGTCGATCAGCGGCTGCGCGGCGATCCGCTCGTCCAACAGCTGCTCGGTGCGGGACTGGGAGATGTTGACGAACGGCGGGAACGCCGACCGCGCGGCGATCTCGTACCGGAACAGCTCCCGGTCCCGGTGGAACGTCCGCGCACACGTCCACGTGACACCCTCGGCGGCGATCGCCCGTCCCGCGCCGACGCTCGCCCAGATGTCCAGCACGTCGCCCTGCTGGCAGATCGCCTTCGACCCGACGGCGTCCCGCCCGGGCCGGTCGTCCACCAGCACCACGGGCACGCCCCAGCGGGCGATCAGCAGTGCTGCCGACTGCCCGACCGGACCGTTGCCCAGGACGGCGACGCGGGCCATCAGTCCTGCAACTGGTCCCACACGGCACGGTCGCGTTCGGCCGTCCAGATGACCGGCCGTTCGATCCCGGACAGCTCGTCCCAGAGCCGGGACACGTCGAACGGCAGGCAGTGCTCGAAGATCGGCCACGTGCCGTACCGGTCGACGAGGGCGGCGTGGGTCGCGGTGAACGCGTCGCGCAGTGTGCCGCCGGCCCGGTGCACGGCGCCGACCTCGTGGATCATCACGTCCAGGAAGTGCCGGGTCTGCCCGATGGCCGCGGCGACGGCGTCCGCGCCGCGTGTCACGTCACCACGGCCGCCGACCAGCGTGCGGGCGCCGAAGGCCGCCACCCGGTCCAAAGTGGACGTCGACCAGTCGTGGTGGTAGGCGTCCCCGGTGTACAGCGCGGCCCGCGCCTCGACGAGGTCGCCGGCGAACAGGATGCCGTCCCGGGGCAGCCAGGCCACGATGTCGCCCTCGGTGTGGCCGCGCCCGCAGTACTGGAGCACCAGGTCGCCGCGGTCGCCGCCCAGGTCGATGGTGAGCCGGTCGGTGAACGTCACCGTCGGCCAGGTGAGGCCGGGAATGGAGTCGGGTTCCTTGAACAGCCGGGGCATCCGGCCGAACTCGCTGGCCCAGTCCTGTTCGCCACGCTCGGCCACCAACAGCTTCGTGTTCTCGTGCGCGACGATCGCGTCCGCGTCGAACGCGGACGCGCCCAACACC